>CALCGQ010000205.1 GCA_937901015.1 uncultured Bacteroidota bacterium
AAAGTATACCCCAGGTTATTAAGAGCTGAATTGTTTACCTGATTAAACTTTAAATCATCAAAATTGAAAAGGTAAATTTCATTTAGTGACTCTTCGAAAATTTTACTAAAGCCGTATACTTGTTCTTCAGCATTTTTTAATTCGCTTATATCGGATATTACATGAACAGCACCAATTAAATTATTGTTATCAAATAAGGGATCAACATTAACTTTTAACCAAGTATTATTATCTTGAAATATCATTGACTCTGTTTTCTTACTTATCTTCATTCGAGCCATTGGGCAGTCAGGAAATGGTTTATCTGTGCCATGAACAATCTGATGACAGGATAAGTTTGTGAGGTTTTCTTCATTTAGATCGAATAGGTCAATTGTAGCTTTATTGCATTGAATTATTTTGCCTTCCAAATCAATTATACTTACTGAATTTTTCATGGCATCAAAGGTTGATTGCCATTTATTATGACTTATTAATAATTGTTCTTTTGCTTTTTTAGTTTCAGTTTGATCGACTAATTGAGTGAAGAAAAACAGAGGGCTATTGTTATTATCGCGTATTACAACTGAGTTGACTAATACATCTATTATTTGTCCTTTTTTGTGGATATATCTTTTTTCGAAACTAACTTGGCTTTGCTTATTGCTAAGCATACTCTTGACTGCATTTGATCCAATTTCTATATCTTCCGGATGTGTAATATCCTGAAATTTCATTTCTTTTAGTTCAGACTCTGAGTACCCAAATAAATCACATAATTTCAAGTTTGCGCTTATAAATTTACCTTCTAGGTTAACTCTACACATACCGATAGCAGCATTGTCGATAGAACTTGAAAGTAGTCTTTCGGCATTCTGATATTCTAATTCCAGTCTTTTCTGTTCACTAATATCAACTGATAATCCTAGTATTGATGTAATCTCACCATGCTCATCCTTTACAGGGGTGAACCAATTCTTAAAGTAATAGTCGTTTATTTTTACCTCATAGGTTTCGTATACTCCTTGAAAAGCTTTTTTTATGGAATTAATAATAATTGCATTATCCTTGTATACGTCATACACATAGAGCCCTACAACCTGACCTGGTTCTAACCCTATTTTTGATAGTCCTTTTCCTTCTGATAGAATAAACAGTCCTTCATTATTAATTTGGTATATAATCTCATCCGTACCTTTATATAAAGCTTTAAAAAGGTCTGGTGATTGCTTAGGTTCAGCATGTTCACTCGTTAATCCTTCAAGTTCTTTTATTCTATATATTAACTGTTCCTTAGTAAATTTGTAGAGGTCATCCATACACCAACAGTTTTTTTTATACTTATAAATATATATTAATGCGTTTTAAATTACCGCATTAGTAATTTCTATTAATTGAATAAATATTCAATTTTATTAAGCAATATGTCTTTATCAATGGGTTTGCTTATGTAGTCATTACATCCAACATCAATTGCTTTGGAGTAGTCACCAGGTAAAGCATAAGCTGTTTGAGCAATTATAATAACATCTTTGTTAAACTTTCGAATTTCCTCAGTAGCTTCATATCCATTTAGTAAAGGCATCTTTATATCCATTAATATTAAATCTATATCATCATTAGATCTTAGTATATCTAATACTTCCTTACCATTTGTAGCTGTGTAAATATTTCTGGAAATATCCTTTAACACTATTTGGAGAAAGGTATTTGCAAAAACTTCATCATCGGCAATTAGTATATTTAATTTTTTGTCGTTTAGGCCTGTTTTCTTATTATCAGAGATTTCTGTTTCATTGTTGATTTTTTCTTGACTTTCACAGATGTATGGTATTGAAAAATAAAAGGTTGTCCCCTTACCTTCAAAAGATTCTAACCATATTTGTCCATTTAGTAATTCCACGTAGGCTTTTGATATGGCCAATCCAAGCCCTGCACCTTCCATGGCTTTACTATCTTCAATATCAGCCTGCACAAATCTGTCGAATACAGCATCTTGCCTATCTTTAGGTATTCCCATACCGGTGTCACGCACATGAAATATTAGCTCATTCTCCTTTTTCTCATAACCAAAATTAATGGTCCCTTCCTCTGAGTATTTAATTGAGTTTTTAAGAAGGTTAGCAAGAACAGCATAGAGTTTTTCGTTATCTGAATAGATAATAGCTTCTTCACCCTCTAGAGAGTATTCATAATATATTTTAAGATCTTCTTTTTCAGCTTCTGGTAGGAAAAATGAATATAAGTATTCAATTTGTTCATTTAAGTCAAAATTAGTCATATTCACTTCCATCTGACCAGCTTCAATTTTTGAGATATCCATAAGATCGTTGATAATATTGAGCATTCTAATGCCACTTTTCTCAATAATATTGACGTATTTCTTTAATTGTTCCCTATTTAGGTTAGGTAACTTAAGTAGGCTTGCAAATCCAAGGATGCCATTCATCGGGGTTCTTATTTCATGGCTCATATTTGCTAAAAATGCTGATTTTAATCTATCACTTTCTTCGGCTTTTTCTTTTGCTTTAATTAATTCTTGTTGGTTCATAGAGCGTTCAGTAATATCTCTACAAACAGCATGGACTATTGGTTTATCTTTTTCATTAGGAATTGCTGTTAATAATATTTCACAAGGAAACACTTCACCATTTTTTCTCATGTGTTCCCATTCAAATCTATAAGTTCCTATTTTTATGGCGATATCAATATTCTGGATTGCCTTTTTCGATGATTGTTCTCCGTTGGGTTGCAACTTAGGCGAAATATCCCATGGGTGTAATTTGAGCAATTCTTCCCTAGATTCATAAAGAAACATATCGAGTGTAGCCAGGTTACAATCTGTAAACTTTCCGTTTTTTACAATGAATATGGCATCTGCTGATTTCTCGTAAAGGTCTCTGAACTTTTTCTCATTTCTTTCGGCCTGATTTACAGCATTAATTAGCTCATCTTTAGCTTTGTTTCGTTCAGTTATATCTCTCCAAACTGTGTGGATTATTTCATTACCAGGTTCAGATGAAATTGCTGTTAATAAAACTTCTACGGGAAATACTTCTCCATTTTTTTTTGTATGATTCCATTCAAACCGATGAGTACCTTTTTCGATACATATGCTCATCATTTCATTGGCTTTTGTAAGAGATTGTTTGCCATCGGGCTGAAATTCAGGAGATAATGCTGAGGGGTGAGTGTTTGTAAATTCGTCTTTATTACTGTAATTAAGCATCTTGATTGCTGATGAGTTGCAGTCAATAAACATGCGGTTTTTGATAATTAAAAAAGCATCGCCGGATTTCTCAAAGAGTTCCCTGAATTTTCTTTCACTTTCCTCAAGGGCCTTATTTGAATTTATTCGGTTAGTGATATCATGATTTATTGATAAACTGGCTGGAATGCCATTATACTCAATTGGAGTAACTATTACTTCTGTCCAAAAAACAGTTCCATCTTTTCTCCTTTTTTGCTCAACAGTTGTTACAATATCTTCTCTATGAAGTTTTTCATCCCAATCTTCTATTGAAATATCGCCTGATCCTTCAACGAAAATATCATGGATTATATTCATTTCCAATAGCTCTTCCTTGGAATAGCCCGTTTGCAAAACTGCAGCGGAGTTAACTTCTAATATATCTCCTCGATTTTTTCCACCAATTCGTGTTACAAAAACTGCATCACCAAGGTCTTCGAATAATCTTTTAAACCTTAACTCACTTTCTTTTAGGGCGATTTCTGTTTTTTTACGTTCAGTAATATTAAAGATAAACCCCTGAAACTGATATAAATTACCATGTTCATCAAAAATACCAGCTACGTTCTCTATGCAGTGAATTATTTCACCATTCTTTTTTACTAAGTCAATTTCTTTAATGAGTATATTCTTAGAAAGGCTTATCTCCTCGATAAATGATTCCCTATTTCCTATGTATGGATATAGTTTACTCATGTTTATACTTAATAATTCATCAGTATCATAACCTAGCATATTAGCAAACGCTGAATTACAGAAAAGAAGCTTTCCTTCAGGAGTGGACCGATAAAAACCCGAAATATCTTTTTCAAAATAGTCACGATATTTTAATTCAGATTCAAAAAGAATTGATTCTGCTTTTTTCTTTTCTGTGATATCAAATATAATAAGGGAAAAAATTACTTTATCATGCAAGGTGAGTTTTGTTTGGTAAACCTCAACATCTTTTATTTCACCACCGGATAGTTTGTGTTTGAATTCAAAATAATTTTGATCTCTTTTCTTTGCTTCTGAAATCTTTATTCTTATTTCATCTGGAGATAAAGTGTGGATATCAGAAATTTTCATTCTGCTGAATTGATCCTTATTGTAACCGTAAAATTTTTGTGCTGATTCATTCGCAAACATTATATCCTGATTATCAGGGTTTACAAATAGAATAATGGCCTCATTATTTTCGAAGAACAACTTGTAATCTTTGTCCGAGTTCTCTTCAGATAGCTTTTCCTTTAGTATCGCAACCTCGTTTAATAATTCCTCATAAGTTGGTTTTGATTTCATAAAGGATAGATTAGTGGTGTGGCATAATTACCAATGGTGTAAATATAGGGAAAAATAGATAAATTGACAAATATTATAATGAACCTAAAAATGATTTTTTTACATCTAATAATTTCATAGATTTGAAAAAAATGAGATTTAATATGGAGCTAAATATTGATAATGAGATATTTGTTGTGGGTGGAGCAGGAGCTGGGTTTGGAAGAGCTATTGCCGAAGAGTTAGCCGTTAATGGAGCAATTGTACTGGCAGTTAGTAGAACAAAGGATAAATTGATTTCCTTAAGAGAGAATCATCCTCAAAAAATAGATTATTTGGTGGGTGATATAACCTTGGATGCAACGCATGATGAAATTGTAAAATGGATTGGAACTAGAAAATTATCAGGGTTAGTTTTCAATGGCGGAGGACCACCTGCCGGACAAATTGAAGAGGTGAATATGGATATGTGGGATGAAGCCTGGAGAAATATTGTTCGTTGGAAAATAAATCTTACATATAAAATACTACCTCTTCTTAAACTTCAGGAATATGGACGATTTCTATTCATAGAAAGTGTAAGTGTTAAGGAGCCAGTGGCTAACTTGGTTCTTAGTAATTCACTAAGACCTGCAATAGTTGGTTTTGCTAAAACAATGTCGCAAGAAATTGCTAATTTTGGAATTACTGTAAATATACTGGCACCTGGTTATCATAATACAGCTGCAATGGAGCGATTATTCGTAAAAAAAGCAGAAACAGATAATATAACCATTGAAGAGGCTAAACATGAGATGGAGCGGGATATTCCGGTTGGTAAAATGGGTGAGCCATACGAAATGGCAAGTTTAGCTTGTTGGTTGTTATCGCCTTTGTCGAGATACGTTACAGGCCAAACAATAACACATGATGGAGGTATGGTAAGATCAATTTTTGGATAAATGTAGACTCTACCCATTTGATTAATAAATTATTTCCTTTATTTTTGCAATTTAGAATTATTTTAAATAAAAACTACTAACCATGAAAATTAACAGATACGTTGACATTTCAACAATTGACAGAGAAGCAAAGAAAGATTACATTGATCGTCACTCACCATTTGTACATTGTGAGAGTAAAGCTGCAAAAGGAGAAAAATTTACAGTAAAAGTGAAATTAGGAGATGAGTATGTTCATCCAGATGATTTTGATCATTACATCGCATATATCCAAATTTGGAACGGTGAGTTTATGTTAGGTCAAGCATCATTTGCACCAGGAACACTTGGAAATACACCAGGTCATGCTGAAGTAGATTTTCACATTGTACCAAATAAAAATTTGAAGCTTACAGCAATGGCTTTCTGCACAAAGCACGGATTATGGCAAAGTGAAGAAGTACTTGTTGAAGTTGCTTAATCTCAATCTATAAAATAAAAAAAGGGTGAAAATTTTATTTTCACCCTTTTTTTATGCGATACTAGTTCCTATC
>CALCGQ010000206.1 GCA_937901015.1 uncultured Bacteroidota bacterium
TTTATTGTAACTATTGACTTTGTGTAACCAATTATGTAAAAAACATATTCAAACCAAAAAAAAAAAAATATCTATTAAGTGGTAAAACAGATCGAACTCGTCCTTTTCCAACTATGATGTATTTTATACTTATTGCATTTAATAGATTGTAATTAATAAAGAATCCCTTGCAATTGCGGATGAGATGTTGGTTGTTATAAAGTTATATTAAAGCACGCTATGCAATCGCAAGCTAGCCTGGGCAAATGATTTATTCGTGCACTAATTCAAGACGAGAATAAGCAATTTTAAGGTATGGCCGGTTATTTCTTATAAAGTACTGAACTGTCTAACCCAACCAATCTTAAATTGATTCCACCATTTTGAGCATAATCATCGAAAAAACTAAGGTCGTAATACAGCTTTTGTTGAACTAGGGCTCTGCAACCGTCATTATCCTTAAATTGTAACATTAAGTTTGTTTTGGGAGGCATTGATTTCATAACCTTATTGCTATATAGCAAGTTAAACTCAGAATCACCACAGCCTCCGCTATAACTTACCCATATATTTAAGCAGTTATTTTCAATAAAAAGAGAATCAAGTGAATAGTAATCGCTCTCTATATCCTTAAATTGATCATTTGTAAATATCATTGATTCACACGGCTCAATAATAGGTTTCTCATTACTGGTAATTTTCTTTGATTGTCCACAGGATGAAAGTATTAATGCCATCAGGGTTATATATAAGATATTTCTCATTTGCTATAGTTTTAGATGTCAGATTAGCTTATCAAGGAGATCATCCATTGTGAATACTCCTTTTTTGTCAACAATAAACTCGGCTGCCAGCACAGCACCCAAAGCAAATCCTCCTCTGTTTTTGGCTTCATGGCTGAGGGATATCTTATCCACACCCGATTCATAAATGACATCGTGTTTTCCGGTAACTTCCCCTTCTCTAGTTGCAAAAATGGGAACACTTTTATGTTGTTTATCATCATCAAGCGACCATAAATCTACATTTGGATTATTATTGATGATTCCATCTGCTGTAGCAATTGCCGTTCCGCTAGGCGCATCAACTTTGTGAATATGATGCGTTTCATTAATCCTAACTGAATAGTTGTTTCCATTGCTCATTAATTTTGCCAAAAATGCATTAGTCCTTTGAAAGATATTTACTCCAA
This sequence comes from uncultured Bacteroidota bacterium, assembly GCA_937901015.1. Taxonomy (GTDB): domain Bacteria; phylum Bacteroidota; class Bacteroidia; order Bacteroidales; family F082. The sequence goes on from CALCGQ010000206.1 coordinate 1,172, forward strand.
TGCTAAAATTTGGGGCATAAAATAATGTGCCATTTTTGAGATTGCAATTTTTTTTAATAACTTCCAGATTGTCGTGCCATCCAGTGGTACCAGTTACTATTGGAATACCTAGATCAAATGCCTTTGATAAATTAACCAGCACGACGTCAGGTAAACTAAAGTCAATAATTACAACATTCTGAGTTTTGATAGGAATATTTGCCCAGTCTTTTTCATTATCGATGAATGCAATGATATTATGATTTCTGATTCGACAAATCTTTTCAACTTCTTTGCCCATACGACCGTAGCCGGAGATTATTATATCCATAATGATTGTAGTTAAAGTTAAAAATGCACTGAAATCTTTAAACCGTTATGATTTACCGCATTACCAGAAATAACTGCTGGCATTGTTATGGTTGGCTGCATAATAACAGGCTCGATTCTAACACTTAAATTCTCATCAACATTCCAGTAATACAAATGAGCATCAACAGTGGCATCAAGTATTTGCAATACATACCATAGTCCCATTACGATAAAGGATAATTCCATATTTCTTCGATAATAATCTCTACCGGACTTAAGTTGATCAGTAGTATATTTATCCGCCAATTCATTATCGCATTCGAATTGGTTTTCAGTACTACAAGTATAAGAATTAGTGATCGGGTCATACTCCACTATGAGCTGATTTTCAGGATTACTAAGTTTACAGATATATGCTTCATTGTATTTTAAATATTCAGCCCGATTGCTAAATGCAAAATATCCTGTGGCTGCAAAACCAGCATAAACGATGGGTAATTTCCAATATTTCTTATTGTAGATTTGACCTGCTCCGGGAATTAGTGCAAGGTATGTAGCTTTTTTAGGGGAGTGAACTTTTTGTGTTATTGTATCACTATTGGATTGACCAAAAGTAGTGGCAGTCCAATAAAATGATATCACCACAATAAGTGTGGTACTAAGCACATTGTTCATTAATTTTCCCAAGATTCAGTTTATTTACCTTCGATTATCGAAATGATTTTATCGAGATCCTTATCATTTTTAAAACTAATAACGAGTGAGCCTTCTCCATTATTGTTGATTCTTAGATTTACCTTTGATCCCAATTTTGAACTTAGAAGGGCAGGAGCATCCTTAAAACGAGGAGGTATTTCTGATTTGATTTCCTTTTTAGCAATAATATTTGGAGAAACAATGTTTCTTACAATTTCTTCAGTTTGGCGAACATTTAACCCCTTGTCTATTATTGTTTTAAGAACTCTTTCTTGGGTCTTTACATCTGGAAGTGTAATTAATGCTCTAGCATGTCCCATGGTGATAAAATCATCTCTTAGGGAAACCTGTACATTTGGCGGAAGCTTAAGTAAGCGAAGAAAATTAGCAATTGAGGATCTGCTTTTGCCTAGCTTAGCACTTAGCTTTTCCTGTGTTAGATTAACTTCATCGATTAACCTTTGATAGCTAATAGCTATTTCTATGGCATTTAGATCCTCACGATGAATGTTTTCAATTAATGCTAGTTCCAGCATTTGCTCATCATTGGCAACACGGATAAACGCGGGAATACGCTTTAGACCTGCCATTTGTGATGCTCTGTATCTACGTTCACCAGAGATAATCTGATATTTATCGTAGCCCATTTTGCGAACGGTGATGGGCTGAATAATACCTTGTGTTTTAATGGAACCACTAAGCTCTCTTAGCATCATCTCATCAAAGTCGGTGCGAGGCTGGAAAGGATTAGTTTCAATTTTTACTATTTCAATTTCTGCAATGGCACCAGCCACATATTCACCAGATATGTCAACTGATGTAATATCTGTATCAGGACTTGATAATATAGAGTCGAGTCCCCTTCCCAGTGCTTTTCTTTTTACCGTTTTACTCATCTATAATTTTATCTGCGTTATTCATTACAGTCATATCGTTCTTTTGTAGAACTTCTCTGGCAAGATTCAGATAATTAATAGCTCCTGTACTTGCAGCATCATGCATTATAATTGAATCTCCAAAACTAGGTGCTTCACCAAGTTTTGTATTACGATTGATAATAGTATTAAAAACCATTTGCTGGAAGTGAGTCTTCACTTCTTCAACAACTTGTTTTGAAAGTCTTAATCTTGAATCGAACATTGTAAGTAGTATTCCTTCAATATCCAATTCTTCATTTAACCGTGTCTGCACAATTTTAATTGTGTTAAGCAACTTACCAAGACCTTCAAGTGCAAAATATTCACATTGTACCGGAATAATTACCGAATCAGATGCAGCCAGGGCATTAACGGTAATAAGTCCCAATGATGGAGAGCAATCAATAATGATAAAATCATAATTAGATTTTACTTTCTCCAGAACATCTTTCATAAGGTTTTCACGACCAGGCATGTTGATTATCTCGATTTCAGCTCCCACAAGATCAATATGTGCAGGTAATAAGTCGAGATTAGGAGTTTTTGTATTAAGAATAACATTCTCAACATTTAGTCCATCAATTATACATTCGTAAATGCTAGCCTGAATTTGTTTAGGGTCAAATCCAATACCTGAAGTAGCATTTGCCTGAGGATCAGCGTCAACAATTAATGTTTTGTATTCCAGTACGGCCAGGCTGGCAGCAAGGTTAATTGAAGTTGTTGTTTTACCAACACCACCTTTTTGATTAGTTACAGCAATTGTTTTACCCATAGTAATTTTTACTCTTTTCAGAATTTGAGCTTAATTAACAAATTAATATCATTGTATCTTCCTATCTAAAAAATTATGCGGTTAAAGTTAATAACCCATTGTTTAGTTTAGGATATTACATCTTCTCCCAGGTCTTCAAAGCTAACATCAACAGTACTGCTGATTTCACTTTTTGGTTCCATTATTTCTTCGATTTCTTCGATTTTTTCTTCGCCTGTTTCAATAAATGAAATTGCATCATTTAAACCCTCTTTAAACTTATCAAAGTCCTCACCATAGAGAAAAACCTTATGCTTTTCGTAGAAAAACTTGCCTTGTTCTTCATTGAAACGTCTTTTGCTTTCAGTGATTGTTAAATACTGTTGATTTGTACGTGTGGCTTTCACGTCGAAAAAATATGTGCGTTTTCCTGCTCTAACTACTTTTGAGAAAAGGTCATCCCTCTTCTCATATTTCTCATTCTCCTGCATATTGATCTCTAGATTTAAACCAAGTTTTTTAAAGTTTATCTAACTGTTTATATGTAAATTTTATACTGTCAAAGTTAAAAATTATACTTACTCTCAATAAATACTACTGATTATTGTTGATAAATCCTGATTATTGTTGATAACCGATAGCTTTTATTACATTTTATTTATATGGCAGAAATATCTAGTAGTTTCTTGTATATTTATTAGTAAGGGTTTATCTCTTAATCACTTTGGTAGTATTTGAAGTGTTTTTAGTAATAACTTTCAAAAAATATACTCCTGATGATAATGACTTGATCCCATTAGTTATAATTATCTTTTTTGATGATTTCGAAATGTCGTAATATCTGTTTACCAGAATATTACCAGAGATATCAACTAGTTCAATTCTGATGGTCTCTGCACTATCGATATCTACGTCAATATTCAATTGATTGTTAAATGGATTTGGCCCCACTGTAACGAAAGTATTGCTTACAATTGGTGGGTTAATTGATGTTAGAATTGAATCTGCACCAGCAAAATCAGGTATTCCCCAGCCGTAAAAATTATCTGGGTCATCAGCTGTGGATCCACTTTCCATTATTGATTCCTGTACTTCCATTGCAGTCATCTCAGGATGTGATTGCCATAAACATGTTACCATACCAGCCATAATTGGTGATGAAAAGGATGTACCTGATCCACCATCTGAAATCCAATCAGTTCCAACAGCAATTGTAGCTCCCTGGCCGCATGCCATAATATTTGGTTTTATTCTTCCATCGGCTGTTGGACCAATTGAACTAAA
>CALCGQ010000207.1 GCA_937901015.1 uncultured Bacteroidota bacterium
TTGAAGGTGAAATAATATCACCACCTAGCACAGTCCATTCATAAGTGCTACCTGTATTATCAACTGTTGAATATATATACTCTTCATCGTCACACACCATCACTTCACCGTTTACCTCAGGAGCTGGTAATTCAAACACTGTTATTTCTAGATCATCGGAGGTATCACCATCACCACAATCATTTGTTCCATAAACAGAAAGATATGCCATACCTGAAAAATCTGCTGCCCATTCAACTTGAATAGTTTCACCACTTCCCAAAATAACTCCTGAATTTGAAGGATCAAGAACCCATATTAATGTATCCGCATCCTGAATTGGTTCTGTTTGATAGGTTGATATCTCACTCTGACATACAATTTCATTACCAATAGGTATACTAGCAACTTCAGGAATTGGTAATAAATAAACATATGTATCTCCAAACATGGGAATTGAACAAGATCCTGAATTTCCAATGGATGTATAAATCCCTTCCTCGTTTTGATAACCAAAACTAATTGGACTACCTGTCCCAGATATGACAGTATTAGTAGAAACTCCATCAAGAAATAGTTCATAATCAACATCATTATCTGAACCATCAAGCAGTATCTCAGGTCCTTGTCCTCCGGCACAATAACCGTCGCCACCAGAAATAAAGTATAAATTGGAAGTGTAGTTTAAGTTACAAAGCAAAACATTTGACCATGGACTACTCCCGCAATCATTAACTGCTTTGACCTTAATTTCATATGTTCCTGACCAACCTACTGCAGATTCAAATGTTGCAATAGTATCAGTCCAGGTTATTGTACCAGCATCTGATGGTGTAACTTCCCAAACATAATAATGTGACATTGAAACACCATTGGTTGTATATGTATGTATTTCATTTCCACATATATCTACCGATCCAGTTGGAGATAGAGGAGTTACTGGCACATCCTCAACAGTAATATAGTCACTCATAAAGAGTGTATCATAATTTGTTCCATCAGAAACAATTAAGGTTATGTCAAAAACGCCAATGGTATTAAATACCACAGAAGGGTTTTGATTTGTTGAGGTTGATGGAGTTCCTCCTTCAAATGTCCATTCCCATGAAATTGCATTTGTTGAATTGTCAGTTAGATTCACACTACCTCCAATGCAAATAGAATCAGTATTAACAATGAAATCGGCTATTAGTGGTAAACTACCGGGAATCGATATTGATCCAACATTACCAGCAATATCTGCAACAAAAGCAGATGTACCATTAGTCAAATCAATAGTCCTGAGGGAATTAAACAAATTTAACGAATTGAAATTTGTAAAATACATAGTTTGCAATGGTGAGCTATAGTCAAGTCCCTGACCTACTCCAGAAACTCCAACTCCTAATCCTGATCCAACAAACGAAACGTTCCCATTGGTTTTATCAATTGTTACCAATTTGCCATCAGTACCTGTAACAACACCATACATTTGACCATCTGTATGATTAATTGCTATGCAGGAAACACCGGTAGCTGTGGTTTGAGTTCCCACAAGTGTGTAAGTCCCATTAGTTACATCAATTATATGTAATGAACCTTCTCCAGATGGTATTCCGTACGCACTATAACCATACATTATTCCACTATCATCATCGTATGCCATACCCGTCCAATCATGATTTGACGGAGGAGTAATAGTTGCGATAGATGTAAAGGAGCCATCCAAGGTATCTATTTCATAAAGTTCGTCATTTGCTATCCCATATATTACTCCATTTAAGCCTAAATCGCTTGCAACTAAATTACCTACTGTAGTTCCAAGAGTTGTTCTTACTCCAGTTATTAAGTCGACTGATTGATAATTTCCTCCTGGCATATACATCGCTATGAATCCGTGATTCTGACTAAATATTGGTTTGCTAATTGGTGCAATTGCAATCAACATTAATAGTATAAAAATTGTTTTAATTCTTTTCATTTTGTTATTATAATTTTGGTTTTGAATCAATATCTTCTTTATTGTTTTATCCCCTTCGTTATTACCTTTTTTCAATGAAACCACATCATCGATGATAATTATCTACTTATTTAATAACCTCAAGTTTCGATTTATATACCGATCCCGAAGAGGTAATAATTTTAATAAAATATAATCCGGTTGGGAATTCCTGAATATTAATTTTGTGTGATGTACTATTCTTCGTTATATTTTGAAAATACACCATTTGCCCCATTTGATTAACAATCATAAGATCAAGTGATGATTCATCTTTAACTTTGATATCAATGGTAATATGGTTTCTTGCTGGATTTGGATATACATTTAAATTATGATCAATGTTATCACCAATACCTGTGCACTCATCTATTTCCACATTAAGTGTATCTGACATTCCGATACAAGATTCTGCAGATATTTCTGTAACATAAATATAACCAGGTCCAATGGTTGTCCATAATACTGTAATTTCTGAAGTTGTGGTTGAAGGTGAAATAATATCACCACCTAGCACAGTCCATTCATATGTACTACCTGCATTATCACTTGTTGCATAAATATATTCCTCATCATTACAAACCATCACATCACCCATTACTTCAGGAGCTGGTAACTCAGATACTGTTACTTCTAAATTATCGGAGACTTCACCATCACCACAATCATTTGTTCCATATACAGAAAGATATGCCATACCTGAAAAATCTACTGCCCATTCAATCTGTATATTCTCACCGGTCCCAATTATAGTACCTGCGTCCATTGGATCCAAAGTCCATACTAACGAAGTAGCATCAGGAACAGGGTCTGATTGATAATCTGCTGTTTCACCAGCACAAACATTATTATTACCTGTTGGTTGACTACCTGCTCCAGGTAAATATTCGAGTGAAATATATGATTCACCAAACATTAAAGTATTACATGATGTAGCTTCTCCCCAAATTGTATATAAACCACCTTCAGTATGATATCCAAAATTTAGCGCATTGCCAGTCCCTACCATAATAGTTCCTGTAGGAGCTCCATCAAAATACAATTCATAATCAACATTTACTTCGGATCCATCCAGACCTATTTCTAGACCCTGTCCACCCTCACAATATGAACCACCTCCTGTAAGGAAAAATATCTGTGGTGTAAAGTTAAGAGTGCATACTAATTCTTGTGACCATGTACTTGAACCACAAACATTGGTTGCATTTACTTTTATTGTATACGAACCATTCCAGTTGCCTGCAGATGTAAATATTCCAAATGTTCCATTGCTAGTAATTGTTCCGGCATCAGCAGGTAGCACTTCCCAAAGGTATGTATCAGTTAGCGGTACTGCATTAGTTGTATAAGTATACTCTTCATTCCCGCATACGTTGACTTCACCTATTGGTTGGTCAGGCTGTGCGGGTAAATCTGTTGCATTTATATAATCAGTTTCAGTTGTCGTTATTGTTGATATTCCATCACTTACTTCAAGAGTTACATCAAAGTTACCTATTGTACTATAAGTTACAGTAGGATTCTGGTCAGTAGATGATGCAGGAGTACCTCCCTCAAATATCCAAGACCAGGATGTTGCAGTACCTGACAAATCAGTATAGTTTACTGTTCCTGGTATACATACATCAGTTATGTCAGAAGTAAAATCTGCACTAAGTGCCATGCTTCCCGGTATTGCCAAAGCTCCAGTCCACATTCCCAATGCTCCCCCTACCTGAGTAGTACTACCATTTGTTAAATCTACAATTCTCAATGTATTTTCAAAAGTCATAGAGTTATATGTGGTTAAATACATTGCTTGTTCAGAATTGCTCCAATCCATACCATGTCCCATTCCTGCTGCACCTTGGCCTGTATTTCCAATGAGAGTAAGTGTATTATTTGTTTTATCGATTGCATAAATCTTGGCCGAGGCTTGTAAATTCATACCATACATTTGACCTGAGCCATCGATTGCAATGCAGCCTATTGATGTTGCTGTTGTTTGTGTTCCAACTAGAGTATAAGAACCATCGGTTACATCGATTATATGAAGAGAGCATTCACCAGCTGCAATTCCATAAGAACTATAACCATACATAATTCCTGTTACATCATCAAATGCCATACCGGTCCAGATATGGTTTACAGGAGGTATAATTGCACCAATTAAGGTTAATGCTCCATTAGTTGTATCTATTTGATAGAACTCATCGGATATAGAGTTAATTGCATACAATACCTCATTTGGGCCAAAATCAGCAGCACCAAAATTATTGATTGTAGTACCAACTAATGTTTTATTTGCTGTTAACAAATCGATGGTATGTAAAGCACCTCCAGCATACTCAATAGTAAAACCATGTTGAGCATTTGCTGCAGCTACAAGTAATGTAATGCTTAATAATAGTGTAGTTAATTTTTTCATAATCTATTTATAATTTTCTTTTGTGTTATATATTGATAGTTAATCATTCCTAGAATCATCTTTGCTATTCTGATTTTTCAACATTGCATCCACAAGAGTTTTAAGAGATTCATTTTCTTTTTTTTTCGATTCGATTAGCTCATTCAATTCCTCAAGATATGAATCATTAGTTGAATCTTTTTCTTCTTCGGTCATATTAAAATTTGTTCAGTTGCTATTGCAAATAAAAGGTCATGTACTCAAATAGGAAAGAAACTATGACTGACAAATACTATACTAACACCTAACAAATACCCTACACTGACTTCTTAAATATTAATAATGAGCGACTTATGCGATTTTACAGGTATTGCATTAATTTTACCCCTTTCTAAAGAAGTTATGATTACAATCGACTTAGGAAAGAAACAAGGTGTTCGTTTGAATCTATACCTAGTTTTTTCCTTAGTCGAAAACGAGCCATTTCAATACTATTTACCGATTGGTAAGTAATGGAAGAAATATCTTTAGTAGACATATTCAACCTGAGAAATGCACAAAGGCGTAGTTCGTTTGGTGATAAATCCGGATAATCTTTATTAAGGTTATCAAAAAATGATGTATGTACTTCCTGAAATCGCAATTCAAACTCTTTCCATGTATCATTTGATGATCCGGAATTTAGTTCGTTTATCACATCTGCAATTGATTTTTTATTCTGGATTTTAATACTTGGAATTATCTTTTTCAGTTTTTCACCAATATTGAGAATGAACTCATTTTTCTTCAATAAATATAGCATATGGGTAGTTAGCTCTTTATTCTTAAATTCCAATTCGTCTTTTAACCTTAACCTTTCGATATTAATTTTTGTTTTCTTATTCTTCTCTAATTTTAAAAGCAATACAAAAACGACGAGAGCAAACATTAGGCCTACGACAATGATAATAAGAATTAATGTACGTCTTTTTTTCTGTAATTCAGATTCAATTAATTCTTGCTCATACTTATACTTGAATTCCATTTGAGCTATGTTGCGGATATTATCTTCGCTTAACAGACTGTCAGAATAACTCTTAAACTTTTTGAAATATTTATACGCAGAATCAATATTACCAATACTATCATATACATCACTTAATAGTTTTGCAGACTCTATTTTTGATCCTTCTAAGTTTGCCATTGTGGCAATTGAAAAACAACTGTCAGCATGTGTTACTGCCTTTGACCAGTCTTTTTTAAGCATATACGATTTCGCTATGTTCAGTTGAATTTCGGTATTACTAGTGGCCTTAGGTCCTCGAAAACCAGTGGTGACAGTTTTATATATAGAATCACTTTTTTCAATTAGTATTAATGCACTGTCAGGTTCATTCTTAAGTATGTAGATTTCTGACAGTTGCAACATTGCTATTACCTTACCCTCCTTATCAACAAGTTTGTCATACACATTCATAGAATTGATATAATATTTTTTTGCAATATCAATATTATTCAAATTGACATAGATGGATCCGATATTGCCCATTAGGAGGGCTACATGCAATGAATCATCCAGTTTATCAAATAACTCTAAAGCTGTAGTGAAATACTCCAGTGCCTGTGTGAAATCCTTTTGTGAGTGATGAACCACACCAAGGTTATTATAACAATGAGGTAACTTGTCTGTATAGTTAATTTGTTTTGTATAAGTTAATGCTTCATTGTATTTAAGCATTGCTTCAGGATAATTAGCCTGTACATAATATATATTGCCTATAATTATTAGTATGTCACATAGAGGTTCAAGCTCATTTAATTCTTTGTACAATAATGAAGCTTGATCATATTCATAAATAGCTTTATCCAGACTATCAATCATAACATCAAAAAGACCAAGTCCTGCATAAACCCTAGACAAGTCCTTTTTTGACTTAATCTCCAATGCTAGTTCTAGCGCATATTCAAGCATTTGCCTTGAAGTATCAATACTAATGGGTCTATATAACTTGGATAAGGCTAAGTAATTATCTATTCTTTTTTCAACTTTATGTGTCCTTTCCTGTAATATCAACAAACTATCAATTTTATCATTGGCTTGTGCCGATGAGTTGAATACCAGTAAAAAAAACAAAAAAAAGAATAATAGCTTTTTAGCCATAATAATGAATTATTGAAACGCTAATATTGCGATTTCGAATATAGAAAAATAAATTATACCGTGGAGTTAAATATACTACTCTATTTCTCTCACGCTGAACTTATGCTGAATTGGGGTTGAACTCTCTATATAATTATCAGTAATCCAAAATATGTCAAGATGAAAAACGAAGTTTGGGGTGCAACCCCAAACTAGCGATGTGTTGATATATTATTAACTCTAAAAAAAATGAAAATAGAGATCAAGTTAAGAAATGAAAATTCAAAAGAAGTGTGCGGAGAATCAGTCTTACCTGTTAGGTGTTTGGTGACCTAAGATAGTTTTTCTCTTTCCGTTCACAATATATTTTTTCCTCACGGGTTGATGCTTTGTTTCAACGGCAGAGTATGAAGTAGCGCTGCGTTTTGTATTTGAACTATAATTAAATCCATGACTTTTCTTTGAGCAAGAAGCATTAGCCATTGCAAATGAAATAGTTAAAAGAATAATAAGTACTTTTAATATAGCTTTCATGTCAACTCCGATTTTGGTTTAATTGGACGCCAAATATACATATTAATGTTGAAAAACAAAAAAGTGAGATTATACATAATCAAAAAAACTATTTGTTTTTAAATCGATAATAGATATAACCTATGTAGTAAGTTGAAAACCCTGAATAACTCCAACTACATCAATTTTAATTCTTTGGATACTTTAATATGCTAATAGCAAGTCCACCGCCCTCAGCAAGATGGAATGTTTTTTCCATATCATTGGTGATAACCAATTCTTCCAGATCATATTCCGTTGGATTATCATTCCAATGACTATTGGCAGCATCTTTATAAACCATAGCCTCATAGCTTATTCCTGGTTCAAGAAAACTAAAATTAATGATAATATCTCTACTATTTTCATCAGTAATACTTCCAAGAAACCAATTACCTGTGCTTCTTTCCTCACGGGCGATTGTTACAAAATCACCAACTTCACCATTTAAAACTTTAGTTTGCTCCCAGTCAACACCTACGTCCTTTATAAAGTCAAATGCACAATTTCCTTCATAGTTTTCAGGAAGATCACAGGCCATTTGTATAGGACTATAAATAACAACATATAACGCCAATTGATGGGCGATTGTGGTATTGATTTGATTATTTTCTTTAGTTGGTAGTTTTATATCAAAAACACCAGGAGTGAAATCAATTGGTCCTGCAAGCATTCTGGTAAAGGCAACATTGGCAATATGATTTGGGGGATTGCCTCCATCCATTGCCCATGCATTGAATTCCTGCCCCCTCAATCCCTCTCTGGAAATCACATTTGGATAGGTTCTACGTATTCCTGTTGCCTTTATTGGTTCATGAGCATTAACAGCAACATTATAAGTGGCAGCTGTTTCAATAACTTTTCGATAATGATTAACCATCCATTGACCATGATGATACTCTCCTTTGGGGATTATTTTACCAACATAGCCTGTTTTAACAGAACTCATTCCAAATTTATTCATTAATGCAAAGGCAGTGTCCAATTGTTTATCATATGTTCGTGGTGCTGCTGATGTTTCATGATGCATGATTATTTCAACTCCCCTATCTTTTGCATAAGCCACAACTTCATCTATATTATAATCTGGATATGGAGTCACAAAATCAAATACTCCTTCCCTATCTTCAAAACCAATCCAATGTTCCCATCCTGTGTTCCATCCTTCGATTAATAAGCCTTTAATATCATTTTTGGATGCAAAGTCAATGAGCTTTTTAGCATTCTCAGTTGTTGCTCCGTGCTTACCACTTTTCAAGTCCCAACTTTTTGTACCTATATGCATCTCCCACCAAATACCCATATATTTCATTGGGGTAAACCAGCTTACATTACCCAATTTATTAGGTTCATTTAAATTTACGATGAGATTTGATTCTATGAGCCCTGCCGCATCTTCGCTAATTTGAATTGTACGCCATGGTGTGAAAAATGGAAGCTCCCTTTTAACTTTATAACCCAAACGTTCTGATCCAACTAACACACTTGAAAGAGCCAAATTTTCCTTATCTACCTTCAGTGTCATACCAGCATAATCTGTAAGATTAGCTTCATGGAAACTAATATGAAGCCCCTTTTCGGTTCTCATTGTAACGGGAGTATTCACAGCGTTATATGGAATATAAGTTTGTGCTAAACCATAATGATTACGTTTTGATATTGCATCAATATCCGTTACTTTTGTATCATTGTATAGATGCTCATAAATATCCCAATCACCTGGTATCCACCAACAATCATGATTTCCTGTCAGATTAAATTCCGTATTCTCTTCCATTATGATAATTGTGTCAACTTCTTTTTGACTTAGAAACTCATATCGGAACCCAATTCCATCATCATAAGCCTTAAAGTAAATATTGAATTTTCTTTTCGGAGCTTCAGTTTCCTGAATTTTAACTATCATTTCATTATACTCGTTAAGAACCATTCGTTGCTCTCCCCATGGCATTTCCCATTCCTCACTTACTGATTCTCTGAGTATTTCATAAACCTTTAGATTGTTATTTAAAGGCAGCTGATCCTGAAACTCAAAACTCATCCCAGAAGAATCAATAATAAGTTCATCATTATATGACACTGTATAAACGGGGGACCCTGTCTCTGAAAGAAAAAACTTGATATCTATTTTATCCGAAGGAGAAGAAACTATCGATACTTTCTCACCCTGTCTACAACACCCAAGTATGGATATTAATACTGCAATTATTAATAAACTTATGTTCTTCATTGTTATAATATTAACTTTTTAATTAATCCCAAACAAACTTCCATGATCCATCAATTTGTCTTTTCCAAACTGTATGGAATACACCTCTTGATACTATTTCAGTTTTGGTTGAATCCACAAAAGTAAAAACATAATAGCCATAAGTGTATGCCATATCTCCAGATTTTGAAACTTCCACAAATTCAGGTTCCCATGTTAGAGATGAACTGTTGGAATCACTAACCTGACTTTCATAGTATTTCTGTAGGGCTTCTTTGCCAATTATCAGGTTATTATTTCTCATCAGAACTGCATGATTGTCAGCAAATTCCACAAAGGCTGCGGGAACTCCTTTTTCTTTAGCCATTGTGGCAAATTTTGATTCTGTTTCAATAACCTCAGCTTTCCATTGTTCAATTTTATTACTTTGATTCGTATCGCAGGATACTACTAATAGTATAATAACAAGATAGGATATGAATTTTAACAAGGTACTCATCGAATTAAACTTTTATGAATTTAACTTACTCCATTGCTTCTCAAAAACTCTCCATATTTCTGATCTTCATCCATTATATGAGTTATAACCCAATCCTTTAAGAAATCTGTAATATCAGTGGTAAGTATGATTTTTTTCTCTTCCAGTCGCTTTTCAAGATGCAATACCTTATCAATAAAAGCATCATGCTCCTTTTTATGTTCCTCAAAAGCAGGATAATGATATTTCTCAAATAGCTCTTCCTCGGTCTTAAAATGCTCAATTGAATACTTCTTCATTTTACTTATAAGATCTATTCGAAGTTCTTTTAAGTTTTGCTTACTATTACCCTCAAGAATCTTATGAATTTCATTATAGTAGTTATTAATCATACCTAGTAAGACCTTATGCTGGTCATCAATAATCTTAATCTTAACAGATAAACTGTCATCCCAACTAAATATTTCCATGGTGGTGGTTTTTTTGAGTAAAGATAATGACATTTATATATTGATGAGTTTTAGTATTTAATTATTTGCTTATTGATGATAATAGATATGAAAATCAGGTTCATTGCTTATTTAATAATAAGTTCTAATATCCATTATAATAATACTCACTGGAAAATTTGAATAGTGATTATTCACGAACTTTAAAGTTTATATATTAAAAATTCAGACACATAAACCAATAAATTACTTCGAACAGTTTAGAAATTAATATTTTATCAATAAAATCATAACATGTTAATTTATAGCAGACTAATTTTCTAGGTTGATTCATTTTTTTATATACTTTTGCCTTCAACAAAGGTGTCTATTCCGTCGGACCTGATGGATGGCTCAATAAGGGAAACAGGTGAAACACCTGTACAGTTCCCGCTGCTGTGATACTCAAAACAGCTTTTGTAACCTGGTCACTATTATGCAACTGCAAAATGGGAAGGCCTCAAAAGCGAGTAAAGTCAGAAGACCTGCCTATGTTGAAAATATTCAAAGCTTTCGGGATAAAAGCTGAGTGTTATACATTATGTACAACAGTTTATTCCTGTAAAGTTTTGGGGTTATTTAATTATTAATTAAACCTTAAAACTTTTTTTATGAAAAAAAATTACTTACCAGTCATTTTAGCTGTCATTACTGTGCTATTCAGCCTAAACTCATCAGCACAAAACTCCTATGTTAACCAGGTAATTGTTGGGTCAGGAGGAAACTTTAGTAATCCTGACGAACATGTTATGTTATCAACCTACAATCCTAGTGATGAATCAACAACTTTTTTTGGAGAAGTATTCACACAGAGCATACAGGACATAGTAATTAGCGGTGAATTTGCCTACATCGCAGCACAGGATTCCATTGTTAAAATTAACATCGATAATTTCAGTAAAGTATTGGCTGTTGAAGCTATTGGGGTTAACCAGTTACTGGTTCATGAGAATGTTGTTTTCGCAACGTTTCAGTATCCAGCCACAGATAATTTCGTACAGGTTTTCTCAGCAAACAACCTTGAACACATAACCAACATTGCAAATATTGCAGATGAATCAGCGGGGATGGTAATTGTTGATGACAATCTTTATGTAGCTGTTCCTGGTGGTTGGACAAGTACTACAGGTGCAATTGCTATAATAAACCTTGATGAATATTTACTTATCACTCAAATTCAATTAGGAACTGAAGGTATTGGAGTATTTGATTTATTTGTTTCTGATGGTAAGATAATGTCAGTTAATCGCACACCATATATGGGAACTACAGGATATATTAGCACTATGAGTGTGATGGGGTCACAAGTGAGTTCAAACATTATAAATGAAGTTATTGGCAAATATGCGGGAGTGCAAAACAATATACTTTATACTGTTATGAATAACGGTATTGGGGCAATAAATCTATCTGATTTTTCAGTTATCGACAATTCTATAGTGGATCCAATCAATAATACAATTGCTGCTGTTGAACTGGATACTGTTAACCAAAATTTCTATGTAACATCAACCGACTATTTTTCCATGGGAGATGGTACTGTTTATGATATGGCAGGAGAAGCCATCGGAACTTTTGAAGCAAATATTTCGCCGGATGCCTTGGCTATTGACTATCGTGACAATACATCAGTTAGTGAAAACGATCTTATTATCTCCACCGTTTATCCTAATCCAGCATCACACACAATAAACATCGATTCTGAACTAACATCAATATCTAAGTACAAAATACTTGATATTACAGGTCGAATTGTAAAGAAAAACTCCATAAATGAAATTTCTGGCAATTTCTCTGTGAATATAAGTGACTTAAATTCGGGAGTGTATATTATCCAGCTTGCCAATGAAAACTCAGTTTCATCAACAAGATTTATAAAAAACTAAAATACTTGCCGGAGGTTACATTATAAATAACCTCCGGCCAACTATATCATGGGAAATCCAATCCAAAATATATTTCTAACAATTATTGTCTTTTTTATCTTTTTTTTAGATGGATTTGCACAATACCCTCCTCCTCCTGGTAATGAAGGATCCATTGCCATTCATGCTGATAATGCCATATTTAATGATTGGGCAAATACCTGTTCCGTCGAAAGAGGTTTTATGGATGCCTCCAACGAATCCCTAGGCTTAACAACATATGGATCAAATGAAAGCGGAATTGGGAAAGCTGATAATGATGCTGTAAGCTTGGGAGATAATGGAATCGCAACCATTGGATTTGAAGTTCCAATTGCAAATGGACCTGGTTGGGATTTTGCAGTTTTTGAAAATTCATTTTCAGATGACTTTCTCGAATTAGCATTTGTTGAAGTTAGTTCAAATGGAATTGACTATTACAGGTTCAATTCTGTTTCACTTACTCAAACTGAAAACCAGATTGCAACTTTTGGGTTAGTTGATGCCACTGAAGTAAATAATTTGGCAGGAAAATACAAGCTTAATTATGGTGTTCCCTTTGATTTGGAAGAACTAAAGGAAAACTTACTTCTCGATATTGATAATATAATTTCCATTAGGATTATTGACGTTGTTGGAAGTATTAATCCTGATTTTGCTACCTACGATTCTGAAGGTAATATGGTGAATGATCCTTGGCCAACTCCATTTGAAACATCAGGATTTGATCTTGATGCAATTGGTGTTATAAATAATCAGGATAATACAGGTTTAGAAGAAGTCTCAATCCATAATAACCCAGTAATATTCCCTAATCCTGCCCAAAATACTATATCCATATCACATAATGCTAACATAGAAGAAATATCAATCTATTCATCTGACGGTATTTTGGTTAGCAGTTATAAATTCTCAGATAATTATAGTCTGGATATAAGCTTCCTTGAAATGGGATTTTATTTTATTTCTATTAAAGCAGACAAGAAGTTTTTCATGGAAAAGTTGATTAAACTATAGCAAAGGTCATGAATACCAGCTGGAAATATTATTTGACATTTGTAATTACCCTGATATTCTTAGGTGATTCCAATGCTCAAATTATATTTGACACACTTCAACTTCATGAATTTGAGATTATTGACTTTCACTTTGATAAGCAATCGGCAACTAATACATCAACTATTGACTCCTTACAGCAAAATGAACTAGGCCTAGTTGATATTGGAGAATTACTGTCATCTTTCTCGCCGGTTTTTGTAAAATCATATGGTAAGGGATCAATGGCAACAGTGTCATTTAGGGGCACAGGCGCATCTCATACAAAGGTTGTGTGGGAAGGCTTCAATATAAATTCTCCAATGCTTGGTCAAACTGATTTCTCAACTATCCCTGTATCACTTTTCGATAAAATTGAATTGCAATACGGAGGAAGCTCCCTAACAGAAGTAAGTGGAGCTCTTGGTGGTAGCATCAACCTGAAAACAAAATCAGGGTTTATTGATGATAAGGTCATTAGTCTCACACAATCTGTTGGTAGTTTTAATACTTTTTTAACGGCAGCAACCCTAAGCTTTGTTAATAAGACGGTTAGCTCAACTACTAACTTTACCCGGCAATCCTCATTGAATGATTTTTCCTATTACAATAATGCAATCTTACCAGAAAGTGAATACATGCAACAAACCAATGCTAATTTTTCAAATTATGGATTTACACAGCAGCTTGATTTTAAATTTAATAACAATCAACAACTAACTTTTATTTCATGGAATCAATGGAATAACAGGAATATCCCAACC
The DNA here is from genome assembly GCA_937901015.1 of uncultured Bacteroidota bacterium. Taxonomy (GTDB): domain Bacteria; phylum Bacteroidota; class Bacteroidia; order Bacteroidales; family F082. The sequence continues at coordinate 13,893 of CALCGQ010000207.1, forward strand.
ATAATGACTAATGTTGAAAAGGCAGGAAGTCAGGATGAATACCAAAATGATTTTTTTTCGAGGAATATTATTAAGTGGATATTAAATACCACCAAAACCAGTCTGAATATAAGAGGGTCCTATTTTTATGAAAACTTGGGATATTATCTTCAAACAAAAGATACTTTGGACAATATGATCACACAGATTGATTCAAAAAATAAAGTAAGAAGTTTTGCCGCAAGTGCTGATATCGCAACACGTATATCAGAAAAAGCAATGCTTAAAGCTGGCTCACGCTTTCTAAATCAAGAAGTGGAGAGTAATAACTATGCAGAATCAAAAACACGAAATCTTGTCAGTAATTACATCAGCTTGTCATTACTTATAGGGCATAAAATAAATTCAGAAATATTAATTAGGTCGGATTTCGTTGATGGAGAATTCACGCCTGTTATGCCTATGATTGGTATTAATTATCAGCCTATTAATACTCAAGATTTATTCTTCAGATTAAACCTATCCAGAAATTATAACTTGCCTTCACTAAACGATTTATATTGGTATCCTGGAGGGAATGATTCTTTACTTCCTGAAAATAGTCTTGAGTCAGAGATTGGGATTGACTATTCTTTCAGTATAAAGGATAATCATCAAATCACTTTTAGATCAACAGCTTATTTGTCATCGGTTAAAAACTGGATAATCTGGACTCCTGGTGATCATCGGTATTGGAGCCCTCAAAATGTTGCGAATGTATTATCACGAGGATTAGAACTTAGCTTAAAAATTATTGGTAAAATAAGCCAGGTTAACTATTACATATCCACCGAATATGCCTACACCAGATCGACAAACAATAGTCAGTTAGCAAGGGAAAAGGGCACATCAGAGATACAACTAATGTATGTTCCTAAGAATACGTTTAATACTTTCTTAAGTCTCTCTCTAAGTGATTATTATATAAACTGGGGGCTACATTATACTGACAGCCGTAATACATCGTTGAACAATTCTGAAAACTACTCATACAATCTCCCATCATACACTTTAAATGATATATCCATTGGCAAAAAGGGTATTCTTAAAAAATTTAATTACAATTTTAAATTTAAGGTTTATAATGTATTTAATGTGAACTATCAGGCAGTTCTTTGGCGTGCCATGCCTCGCCGAAATTTCGAAATTTCACTCAATATCAATATCTAGAAGATGAAAACAAAATATATAATTATCATAATACTAGTATCATTTCTGTTCTCATGTACAAAGAATGATGATACATCACCTTCTTCTGAGACTTATGAAAAGGGAAGTCTATTTATAGTGAACGAAGGAAATTATTCATCTGCAAATTCTACACTTAGCAACTTTAATCCTTCTAAAGATACCGTTGTAAACGAAATCTTCTATAGAGCCAATAATGCACCCTTAGGTGATGTTGCCCAAAGCATTACATTTTATAATAACATGGCATTTATTACAATTAATAATTCAGGTCATATTTATGTAACAAGTTGTAAAGATGCTAGTTTCATTGATAAAATAGAGAATCTTTTATCTCCAAGGAATATAATGATTGTTAACAGTCGAAAGGCCTATGTAAGTGACTTGTACTCAACTGATATGGTTGTTTTTAACCCGGAGACATTCGAAAAAACAGGATCTATTTCTATTGGGAAAAGCACCGAGGCAATGGTAAAGAGTGATACTAAAGTGTTTGTTTCAAACTGGTCGGGTTACAACCAAGTAGCACTGAATAATACAGTTATGGTGATAAACTCTAACACTGATATGGTAGTGGATTCCATACTAGTAGGTATTGAACCTGAAAGTATGGTATTGGATAAAAACAATAAGTTATGGGTATTATGTAGCGGAGGATTTATGAATGATGAAAACCCAAGTCTTTGGAAAATATCCACAGAAAGCCATGTGGTTGAACAGAAATACACTTTTGGTGATAAGCAATCAAACCCCGATAACCTTAAGATAAATGGAAACGGTGATATACTATATTTTCTAAAAGATGGTCTATTTTCTATGTCAATAGAAGAGACTGAATTACCAACTGTTCCATTAATTGAAAGTGGGAGTTATAATTACTATTCAATTGGTATTGATAAAATTAGTGGAGATATATATTTATCAGATGCTGGAAACTATAACCAAAATGGATATGTATTCAGATATGATAAAAATGGTCAGGTTATTTCCAACTTTGAAGCTGGGATAATACCAGGTACTATGAAGTTTTACTATTAACCCATTAGCTCAACAATATAATTTGTTAGCTAACCTTAAGGATTATGTTATCAATTATCTTTTTTAAGGAGTCCACACTTTCCCATTCAGAATTACAGTATCTACCTTGTTCGAGCCATAGCTATAGGGCATAAACTCATATGTTGGAATTTCGGTAGTAATATATAGGTTAGCTTTTTTTCCAACGGTTATGCTTCCTAGTATATCACTCACTCCCATTGCGTATGCCGAATTTATGGTTGTGGCATTTATAGCTTCTTCAGGTAGCATTTTGTAAAGAATACTAGCCATTGAAAGAATTAACTGCATATTTCCTGAAGGTGACGAACCCGGGTTAAAGTCACTTGCCATTGCCACAGGTAAACCAGCATCCATCATTTCACGAACTGGTGCGTATTTCATCCCTAAAAAGAATGCTGCACCTGGCAAAACGGTTGCCATGGTAGTTGAATTTAGTAATGATTCTATTTCTTCTTTTCCAGTGAATTCTAAATGATCAACTGACAATGCACCATACTTAACTCCGGCTTGAATTCCTCCGGAATAATCAAGCTCATTTGCATGAATTTTCCCAATTATACCATATTTCAAACCGGCTTCCAGAATTCTCTCTGTGTCTTCCACATTAAAGAATCCTTTATCACAAAAAACATCAATATAATCTGCCAGTTTTTCCTTGGCAACAATTGGAAGCATTTCATTAATTACCAAATCAACATACTTTTCCTGTTTACCGCGATATTCCATTGGAATTGAATGTGCTCCTAAGAAAGTAGATTTTATTGTTAGAGGCGATAATTCCTTAAGTCTACGAATAACTCTCAGCATCTTTAATTCAGCTTCAAGAGTCAGACCATAACCGCTTTTTATTTCAACGGCA
>CALCGQ010000208.1 GCA_937901015.1 uncultured Bacteroidota bacterium
ACAGTATATTAACCAACTACCATAAACTAATGACAAAACTCTGGACACCAACTGACGAATACAAAAATAATTCTATGATGCAGCAGTTTATGAATGCTGTATGTGACAAATATCAACTACAAGATAATAATTATAACACCATACATAGATGGAGCATTACAAACACCTCCGAATTCTGGAACGAGGTTTGGGATTTTTGTAATATAATAAGTTCAGAGCCAGCTATTGAAGTTGTTGATGATCCGAAAAAGATGCCCGGAGCTAAGTGGTTCAAAGGATCGAGACTGAATTTCGCCGAAAACCTACTAAAGAGAAGAGACGATCATAATGCATTGATTTTCTGGGGAGAAGATACTGTTAGGAAAGAGATTACATATGCTCAGCTATATGATGAAGTTAGAAAAGTAGCTGCTGGTCTTAAAAAACTAGGTGTTGTAAAAGGAGATCGTATTGCTGCTTTTATGCCTAATATGCCTGAAACTATTATTGCCATGCTAGCTGCCACATCGATTGGAGCTATTTGGTCGTCAACCTCTCCTGATTTTGGAATAAAAGGTGTACTTGATAGGTTTTCACAGATTGAGCCCAAAGTTATTTTCGCTGCTGATGGCTACTATTATAAATCCAAAGCATTTGACTCACAGGAGAAACTCAAAGGAATACTTTCCAGTTTGCCATCTGTTGAAAATGTAATTCTTGTTGATTATACAGGTAATGCCAACCCAAAAGATATGCAAAATGCTATGCTTTGGGATGACCTAGCTGCAGATAGCACTGAACCTTTAGTATTTGAACAGCTTCCATTTGATCATCCATTATATATCATGTATTCTTCCGGCACAACCGGACTACCAAAAAGTATTGTTCATTCAACAGGTGGAACATTAATTCAGCACCTCAAAGAACTTATTCTTCACAGTGGAATAAAGGATGACCAAACAATTTTCTATTTCACAACCTGTGGTTGGATGATGTGGAATTGGTTTGTTAGTAGTCTGGCAATTGGAGCCACTCTTGTATTGTACGATGGTAATCCTTTTTATCCAGGTCCTGATGCTCTGATAAAAATGGCTGATGAGTTGGATATTGACTTTTTTGGCACTAGTGCCAAGTACCTTGCATCGCTTGAAGCTGCAGGAGTAATTCCTTCGGATATATCAGATTTCCCAAAGCTAAAAGTAATAGCTTCAACAGGTTCACCTCTTACTGACGAGAGTTTCGATTATGTGTATAACAGTTGGAAGAAAGATGTTCAACTCTCATCAATTGCAGGTGGCACAGATATAGTTTCTTGCTTTATCCTGGGGAACCCAACTCTACCCGTTTATCTCAGCGAAATACAATGCAAAGGTCTAGGTATGGATGTGGATTGCTTTGATCATGAAGGTAAGAGTGTTGTTGAAGCACAGGGTGAACTTGTATGTAAAACAGCCTTTCCATCAATGCCAATATATTTCTGGAACGATCCTGAAAACAAAAAGTATCAAAGCGCATATTTTGATGAATATCCTGGAATTTGGCATCATGGTGATTTCATGGAAATCACAAAGAATGGTGGAATAGTTATGCTTGGCAGGTCAGATGCTACTCTAAACCCACAAGGTGTAAGAATAGGTACTGCGGAGATTTACAGAGTTGTTGAGAACATTGCAGAAATTGAAGATTCAGTTGTGGTTGGACATAAAATTGAAGGTGATGAGGAAGTTGTTTTGTTCTTGAAACTTGTTGATGGAGCTAGCCTTGATGATGAACTAATCAAAAAAATCAAGACATCTATACGAACAAACTGCAGCCCAAGGCATGTACCATCAGTAATTAAGAAAGTGCCTGATATTCCATATACCATAAATGGAAAGAAAGTGGAAATAGCTGTAAAAAAAATCATTCACGGGCAAACCATCTCGAATAAAGATGCATTGGCAAATGCTGAATGTTTGGATTATTTCGAGGGGATTCTTGATTAACAATGAGATAATGTTACAATACTAAAATGATGAAATGTTTGAGTGACAGTCGTTTGTTTGGGTTTGTAACCATGAGTGTTCGGAAGAAATTATTAGCAATAGGTTTTAAACTCAAACTTATCATTTGCTCAAATAAAGAGAGATTGACGGTACAACCGTCAATCAGCGTTAGGTTTACAGCCCAAACACTTATCCTAATAGTTTTATGCTAATCATTCATTTCCTTTAGTATGGCAGATACTTCCTCTTCGGTATTCTTGAGTTTTTCTTTGCAGAATTTTATGAGTTCCAATGCCTTGTAGTTTTTTTAGAATAGGATTGACGGTGCAACCGTCAATTAGCGTAGTTTTTAATCCAAACACATACTAGTTGGCTGTAAAAAAGATCATTCATGGGCAAACCATCTCGAATAAAAATGCATTGGCAAATGCTGAATGCTTAAATTATTTTGAGGGGACTCTTGATTAACGAAATAATACTTTTACAAAACGCTAGTTTGGATTTGTAACCCAAACTTATTCTGATTGATTTTTATTAAGTAAGATTGACGGTACAACCGTCAATCAGCGATAGTATTTTTAAGTTTTTTCCCAATCGCACTCGCTTGTTTGGGTTTGCAACCCAAACTTACAAAAAGTCAATCTCTAAAAGGTTATCCATATCCGAGTAATTTCTAGCACTACTATATAAATAATCTTCTGCTTTTTCAACAATACCATCTACAACCGGATTATCATGGATATAGTCTAGTTTTTGATCAATAACACTATTAGTATAAAGTTCTATTGGATGATTATCTTGTCGCCATATTTGGTACTCTTTATTTTTCTTATTAATTGAGCCTGCCTCTTTCAACAGTTTTAATATCCATTGTCGACGACTTTCTGCTTCGCCATGAATTGACATTAAAAGCTGTTTTGCTGTATGTCGCTTAAAGTCGCGTATTATATCTGAAAGCCTAAACCCTTCTTTTGCAGAACAAATTAAATGTAAATGATTCGTCATTATGCAATACCCAAATAACTCTAACCCTTTGGTCTGTCTGCAATATTTTAAACTATTAATTAATATGTCTTTATTACAACGTCTGGTAAACAAATCGATCCAATAAACAGTCGCAATAGTTATAAAATACAACGCATTCTGATCATCTATTTTATAACTTGTTGTGCCTTTTGTTCCCATATTGTAAATTTATAAAAATATCTTTTTAGTAAATAATTGTAAATTCAATCCCTTTATATTCTAAGAAAGATTGCCGGTACAAACCTCAATTAGCGATAGATGGTTAACAATATTTGTTTTTTTGGAATTTTACACAGTGGCTAATTTGGATTTAAAACTCAAACTTACCTAATTATATTATTAAAATATTATTGACGGTGCAACCGTCAATAAGCGGTAGTTGTTTGGGATTGCAACCAATCGCTTGTTTGGGGTTTTACCCCAAACATATAATAATCATTGTTTAAATCTGATTAACGGTGCAACCGTCAATTAGCGGTTTGATTGGGGTTTTAAACTCAAACTTATCATTTGCTCAAATAAAGAAAGATTGACAGTACACCCATCAATTAGCCATATCAACTAGTCTATAAGAGAGATACTAATCATTCATTTCCTTTAATATAGCTGATACTTCCTCTTCAGTGCTCTTAAGTTTTTCCTTACAGAATTTTATTAGCTCAGATGCCCTCTTAACTTTGACACTAAGTTCATCAACATTTATTTCTTCATCCTCTATACTTGAAACAATCTCCTCAAGTTCTACTATGGCCGCTGTGTATAACAATTTATCGCTCATTATAATTTCTAATTATTATCTATTTCATTAATAATACTCTTCATTTTTCCTTCTTGAGTTAGAGTTTCAATTTCATCTCCAACTTCGAGTTCTTCAGTATTTCTAACTGCATTACCCTTAAAGAGAGTTATGGAATACCCTCTTTTAAGAACATTATGTGGCTCAAGAAGCCTGACCTTATCTGACAATGATGATATGCGAAATTTGTTTGTAACCAGTACCTTATTTGATTTTGATATAAGACTAATATTAAGATGCTGAAGTTCATTTCTTTTAATATCAAGCAAGGTCTTGCCCGATTGAATAATACTGAATCTGAAGTTTGCCAAAGTACTATTATTAGCATGAATCAATGAATCAGACATTGACTTTAGTCCACTGGAAATATTCATCAACCGCTGTTTTTCAAACAATGAAATCTGCTTTGTTTTTTCAATAACACTATTCTGGGAATTCTGAATCCTAATGGCAAAATTATGGAATCTCTGAATCAGGTAGTAGCCAACTTCAGTGGGAGTAATCTTGTTTATAAAAGAGACCTGCTCAACTACAGTTTCATTGGTTGCATGTCCGATTCCAGAAATTATCGGCAAAGGAAAACAAGCTACTTCTTTTGCCAGTTTAAAACTATCAAAGCTGCTCAAACCAATATCTCCACCTCCACCTCTAATAATTAAAATAGAATCAAAATGATCAATAACCTTTCGTATTCGATTCAATTGCTCAATTATCGACTTTATTGCTCCTTCACCCTGCAGAAGAGCTGGGAATAACATGTGAAAAAACTTGTAACCCCACTCATTATTATCAATAACCTTAATCATATCCTGATAGCCTTTGCTGGTTTCAACAGAAATAATTGCCAACCTCTGAATTAATAATGGAGGCTTAAGTTGCTTATTGCTGTGAAAAATACCTTCTTTAATCAACCGATCAATGGATTCTTGTTTTTCTTTGGCTAGCTCACCCAATGTAAATGAAGGTTCAATATCAACAATCTGCAACGACATGCCATAAACTGGATGGAAGCCAACAGAGGTTCTTATTAATACAGTCATTCCATCATTCAAAGATTGTTTAGTTATATTCTGAAACTTGGCATTTATATCATTGAATTGCCCTGACCAAATTGTAGCTCGCATCTGTGCTAATACAACACCATTTTCCTTCTCAACCAAATCAGGATAGCAATGACCACTCTTTGGGTAGTAATTTAGTTTTGCTATTTCAGCCTTAACCCAATATGAAGATGTATAAGTCTTCTTTATTACCGATTCAACACTTTGTGTTAATTCAAGTAGGGAGTAGTATTTTTTTGGTATCTGACTTTGATTTTTTGACAAAACGATGAATATTGACATTAGTAATTATGCAAAACTAATAAATAATAGTTGGCTAATTTTTGATACAAAAGAATCGAAAAAACACAAAAAGAGCCAATCCATACTGGTAATTAAGAGTTTAAGCACTTAAATTAATTATATTCGTATCTTTGCAATATAAACAAAGACAAACTATGGCGAATATTGTTAATTTTTCTGATGCGGCTGCTATAGGTGTGCATAGTATGATATTATTGTCGAAATCAAAGACACCTTTAAATGCAATTCAGTTATCAAAAACACTAGGAAATTCTAAGCACCATATTGGTAAAGTCCTTCAAAGACTTGTAAAAGATGGCTTTTTAGTATCCTATCGTGGACCAACAGGTGGATTTGTTCTTGATTGCGACCCAAAAAAAGTTACCCTACTGGAAATTTATGAATCAATTGAAGGAAAAGTAGTTGTAAAATTATGCTCATCGGACAATCACATATGTCCAGCAGAAAAATGCATAAAGAAAAATGTTGTAAGTAAGCTGACCTATGATTTTTCAAATTATATGAGCAGTCAGAAATTATCTGATTACCTCTAAGTTTGTTTTCATTCTTTATGTTAAAATCAAAATCCTACAACTCCTAGAAGGATAATTATTTTTTCACAATCCAATACGAAGGATTTTGGATTGAGCTACCATTCCAGATTTCGAAATGCAATTCGGTATTGCCTTTTAAGTTAGTATGAACTTTGCCAATAATTTGTTTAGTATCAACCTGATCTCCTCTTGCAACAAAAACTTCTTCCAGATTAGAATAAACGGTAAAGTACTTACCATGCTTAATAATTACAGCTAAATTAGTATTAGATATTTTAGTAATACTAACAACTGTTCCGCTAAATACGGCTCTTGCTTCACTATTTTTAGAAGTGGCAATATCAATACCATTATTCTTAACTCTAACTTTTTTAAGTACCGGATGGCTATGAACACCAAATGTTCCCGAGATTACTCCTCTTTCTGTTGGCCAAGGTAATCTACCCTTATTTGATGCAAAAGATTCTGTAAGCTTCTTTTCTGATGGTGTAAGATCATAGCTTTTTCCTGTGGTTTTATCCGTTTTAGGAGCAGTTTCTGCTATTATTATTTTTTGGATCTGCCTATCTAATTCTCTAGTTTGCTTTTCCTTATCCTTCTTCGATTTCTTTAATTGCTTTTCACGAGATTCCAGATCTTTTTTAACCCTGTTTTTTTGATACTGCTCTTGTTCAAGAATAGTGACTTCAGCTTGTTCATTAGCAAGGAGGGTATTCTTTTTAGATCGCTCAACTACCAATTGATTAAGCAGATTACTTTTCTCCTTCTCTGCCTCGCCGATAATCTCAGCTTCAGTACGAATATATGAACTTAGTTGATCAAGATATCTCATCCTTTGATAAGCCTGATTTATACCATCAGACGAAAAAAGAAAAATTAGTTTATTATAAGCTGTCTTATACTTGAAAGCATGCCATGCAATTTCAGCATACTTTTGCTTTAGTTCTTTTAACTCATCCTCTAGATTTGCAACAGCAATTTCAGTGGTCTCAATTTTATTATTAAGGTGATAAATTTCTGCCTTAAGTGTGGCAACAAGGTCAATCCTCTTATTAACCTTTACGTCAATCAAACGAAGTTGGTTTAAGGTAGCATTCTTCGAAGACTTTGTTTCATTAAGAAGTTTGTTTGTATATGCAATCTCGCTTTCAAGTTTTTTACGCTTTGCTTCAAGTTCTTTCTGACTTTTCTGACCAAATGAAGGGATCACAAAAAGCAGTAGGATAATCAGTATGTTTATTCGTTGCATTATCATATCAACGCAAACTAGAAGACTTTATCATATTTTGAAGGTATATTAAATGGAAACCGTAGTGGTTCATTAATGATAACCTTATTGAAGTTTACATCAATAAATATGGATTTATTAGAAACTATTTCAATCCTTATCTTCGATGGAAATAATTGGTCATCAACTGAAATATAATCACTATAGTAAACCCTTAATTTATTATTATCCTCTTCACCTTGCTCTTTTACATCAATCCTGGCAATCCGAAACGTTTCAGGGTCAAGCCATATTTGTTGGACCAGAACACGTGTATCAATCTCACCTTTTCTAATAAAACGCCTAATCTTTCTACGCTCCCGGATTGTCATACGATATAGTCCATTATCAATGCTAGCACGATACTTTTTTACATCATATTGAGCCAAATCATTACCCACTAACATTGATTGAAGTAAGTAATAATCAATGGTTGTATGCAGGAGACTATCAACTAATTCATATTTTCCTGCAAAGTATGTCTTATTCAGTCGATTCATGAATTTTATCGAGTCATTTGTCAGGAGAACCCTTGCAGCTTCAATTCCAAGAGCAGGAGTAAAAGACAACCAGATTAATGAATCATTCTGAATACGCAATTGACCTTTTAGATTAGTTTTGTTCTTATCTGCTTCATAAGCCAATGAAAACTTGGCGTTTAAATAATCGAACTTCATTTGGTTTTCGATCAGCCTGTTATACAGATATGAAAAACCGTATTCCTTAATATCTTCCTTGAGTACTTTCTTTTGAGTCCTACATGAAGTCCCCATAGTTGCTATCAAAGCAATCAATAAGACAAATAATATGCTATTGGTAATCTTATTCATAAAGTTTTTTATCAGCTAGTTTCTTATCCAGAAGATCCGAAAAACCAGTTGTTTTTTTTGCATTCTGCCACATTTCAATGGCCTCTTTCTTTTGACCAAGTTTGTAAAGAATATCACCATAATGTTCAAGTACTGCACCACTGGTATTTCCTCCATTATTATACGCTTTCTTAATCCACTGAAGCGCACCTTCATAATCCTCAAGCTTGTATAACACCCATGCATAAGTATCCAGGTTGTTGCTATTGTATGGATCGGATTCAACTGACTTTGCTGCCATCTTTTTAGCATCTTCCAAATTTACGCCTCTAAGAGATAAATAATATGAGTAATTATTAAGAACAACACTATTATTTGGATTTATTTTCAAGACTTTATCGTATGCAGCATATGAAGCTTCATAGTTTTCAAGTTCATTATAAGTATCACCCAAAGTAGAGTAAAACTGCTCTAATAATGCATTGTTATTAACTACAAATTCTTTACCAGACTCCAAAAATGCCTTAGCTTTCACAAAGTCTCTAATCTGGAAATTACCAACTCCCGCAAAAAAGTATGGTAATGGATAATTTGGGAAATAGTCGATACATTCCTCAGAATCCTTCGCTAGCTGCTCATAATTTTCAAGATATAAATCGCAAAATAATAGTTGTTCCCAAACAACATAATTACTAGTTCCGGCTTCTACTATTTCTCTGAATAATGGTAATGCGCTTTCATATTCTGCATTCTCATATAACATGGAAGCATAAAATGAACCAGCCATAGGATCATCCTTATGTACTTCAACAAGTATTTCCGACAGCTCCAGAGCTTGTCGTCTTTGCTCCTCAGTTAATTGATCCTGGTAATAGCTAACCATTAGGTTTATCTTGGTTGCCAGATCAAGAACAGGGTTTGCCAGTCCTTGCTTTAACTCATTAAATGATCTCTCAGAATCACCTTTTTTAGCATAATAATCTGCAAGGGATATATGAACATAAGGGTCATCAGGATTTATCTCAACGATTTTTTCATATGCTTCAATTGCTTTATCATCAAATCCGTTTTTAGAGCAATATTCAGCTAATAGAGCATAATATCTTGGGTCATCAGGGTTAGAAGCAATGAGTTTTTCATACTCTTTCACACCATTTTCAGGTTCACCAAGTCGTGTGTAGAATTCTGTTTTTTGACTAATAATCCTCTCATTAATACCCATTAACTCTTCAATCTTATCGTAAGCTACAATTGAGTTTTTATAGTCTCCTGTAAACTGATAAGCAAATGCCAATTCATAGATAAAATTCAGGTCATAAGGATTTTGTTCAGCCAATTCTTCATAGGCTTTCACATAATCATCATAATTTTCATTGATTCTGGAAGCTTTTGCAAAGTTGGCTTTATACCACATATTGTCAGGAGCAAGATTGATAGCTTTTTGAGCATCCAGCAAGGCCTCATCATTCCTGCCTAAAGCCAAAAGTACTCTTGATATCTCAAAACATGCTGCTGGATCATTTGGATCAATCTCCTGTGCTTTTTTGAATAGATCCAATGCATCTTCCAAATTACCAATCTCTTTCTGAATCAACCCTTGGGCAAACAGATCAGCTTCGGCATATTTTTCCTTTTCAGAAAGTTCTTGTTTTTCTTTAGATTTTCGCTTCTTTTTCTTTTGTGCTGTGGCGGGAGAGGCCAAAAAAACAGCTAGAACTATTAGACTAATTATATATTTAAATCTCATTTTTCAATTATTAATTTCCTGAAGGTAACATTTACCTATCAAGTAAATGAAAGACCCTTAATAAAGTGCCTTTCTTATTGCCAGCAGGCCCAAAACCTCCAGAACATCTTCGGTATCTATTAGTAAATCTGCCTCCTCAAGGTCCTGACACCTATAACCAAAAAGGAAAAGTTAATTAACAACTGAAATATCCGTAGTTGTTTTATTTAGTCATCATTGCAAAAATAATCAAAAATGGATGTGAATAAATAACTCAGAAGATGACATTCATTGAATAAGACGACTAATTGATAAGAATTGCTATTTCCTTTTGCCTTTATTAACAGTTTTATCACCCCTTGTTTTGGGTCGTTTATACTTTTTCTTTTTTCTCAAATATGAACCACCCTGATTGGTTTTTGTATTTTTAAGTTTCTTCTCATGAAAGGCTTTTTCTTCTGTAATCTTACGAGGCTTAACACTTGTTCCCTCAACTACAATAGGCCGCTCTTCCTCTATTAATTCGCTCGACACCTCAATATTTTCAGGAAAATCTACTTTTGGCAATGTATAATCCATCAATGACTCAATTGAATCTTTAAATGGAACCTCTTTTTCAGTAAAGAACAAGATAGAACTACCCAGTTTTTCTGCTCGACCAGTTCTTCCAATACGGTGCATATAATTCTCAGGATAAGTTGGTGTGTCGAAGTTGATAACATGACTTATGTCATCAACATCAATACCCCTAGCCATAACATCCGTAGAAATTAATATTCTCTTTTCACCTTTGGTAAATTGCTCCAAGGATCTTATTCTATAATTCTGAGATTTATTGCTATGAATAATCCCCATTTGAGATCCATATTTCTCCTCCAACAATTCATATAATTTATCTGAATTCTTTTTCCCAGCAACAAAAACAAGTACTTTGGTTAAATCTTCTGTGCCTTCCAATAAATGTGAGAGCAAGTTAACCTTGGTATAGAAATTTTCTACCGCATAGGCTTGTTGGGATATATTATCCAACCTTGTGCCACTTACGGCAATGGATATATTAACCGGTGATGTGAAAAAGTCGATCAATAATGCCTCAACTTCATTAGTCATGGTAGCTGAGAACATAAGATTTTGTCTTCGTTCAGGTAGCAAATCAAAAATATTTACCAACTGGAATCTAAAACCCAAATCCAGCATAACATCAACCTCATCAATGATTAATTTATTGATGGATTTCAATTGCAATACCCCTGTAACAGCAAGATCATATAATCTTCCCGGGGTTGCTACTAGCACATCAGTACCTTCAACAACTTTTTGCTTTTGAGTGTTAATATTTGTACCACCATAAACACCAAGCACCCTTAGGTTTACATAAGCTATTAGTTTTTCAACTTCCTGAACAACCTGAAGAACCAACTCACGTGTTGGCACCAGTATTAATACACGGGGATTAATTTGGTCGGAGTATTTGAGTTGCTGCAGCACTGGAACCAGGTATGCAAGTGTTTTACCAGTGCCTGTTTGAGCTATTCCAATTAAGTCCTTTCCAGACATAATAACCGGAAAGGATTCTGATTGAATTGGGGTTGGTTTAGTAAACCCCAATTCATCAATGGCAGATCTTAACTGTTTAGATATATTTAGTTCATCAAATGAGTTCATTCTAGTTGTTTAAAATTATGAAAATCTGATACTAACTACGCCACTTAGACATACTTACTTTCGCACTATACAACACATGGTACAGAGAGGGAACAATAACCAATGTCAAGAATGTAGCAAAGCTCAAACCAAAGATAACTGTCCAGCTCATTGGTCCCCAGAAAACTGCATTATCTCCTCCAAAGTATATATCTGGATTAAAAGTATTAAAGAAAGATATAAAATCGATATTAAACCCAACAGCCAATGGCATTAATCCAAGAACAGTTGTAATTGCAGTTAGTAATACTGGGCGTAAACGAGTTCTTCCAGCATCAACAATACATTGTTTTGCAACATCACGAGGAAGGTCTTCATCAGGACTCAATCCCATTTCCTCTTTTTTACGCTTTTTCATCAATCCAACATAATCGATCAATACAATGGCATTGTTTACAACAACTCCTGCCAATGAAACAATTCCTATACCAGTCATAATAACTATGAAGTCCATATTAAAGGTTGCCAGACCACCAAAAACTCCAATGGTACTCATCACAACACTGAACATAATTATGGCAGGTTTAACGAATGAGTTAAACTGCGAAACCAGAATAATCATAATAAGTGCCAGAGCAATAATCAATGCTGTTGTAAGAAACGCCATTGACTCATCTTGCTCTTCCTGCTCACCAGTAAATTTATATTTATTGGTTGGAGGCATTGGATAAACAGCCATTAGCTCTTTAAGTTCATTATTGATTTCGTTAGCATTATAACCTTCCAATACATTGGAATAAATGGTAATCAATCTATCTCTGTCTTTTCTTGTGATAGCCCCATACGTGGAACTATACTCAAAATCAGCTACTGCTGAGATAGGAACCTGAACAATCTTTCCTGAAGAGGCGCTTCTAAAAGTAATACGCTGGTTAATTATATCAGAGATATTATACCTGTATTCATTGTCAAGCCTCATAACTATCTTATACTCATCTTCACCATCTTTAAAATCTGATATTTCCTTACCAAATAATGAGGTTCTAATTGCATCACCAACCTGACCAGTCGACAAACCATATCTTCTTACTTTATCCCTGTCAATATTTACTAGCAACTCAGGTTTACCAACATCCAAATCAATTTTTAAAGCCTCAATACCAGGAATATTGGCTTTGTTAATCTCAGCACGGATATCTTCAGTAAGTATGAGTAATTGATCAAAATCATAGCCACTAATCTCAAGATTTATGGGTTTACCTGTAGGTGGTCCTTCAGCTTGTTTTTCAACTGAAAGTGTGATACCAGGATAAAGGCCTACCATTGCATCGCTTAGATGCTCTTGAATGGTAGATGTACTTTTACCTCCACGGTCCTCAAAATCAATAAAGTTAATGGTAATTAATCCTTTGTTTGGGGCTCCACCTCTTCCTGTAAAGCCTTCATTTTCCCCAACTGCACCTTTACCGGTTATGGTAAGTACTGATTTTACAATCTCCATATCTGGCTCCAGAACCTCAAATACCTTTTTCTCAAGAACTCTCATTACAGAGTCACTAACTTCAATGTCGGTACTAATTGGCATTTCAGCAGTAACATTTATTAGCTTAGGATCACCAGATGGAAAGAACTCAACTTTCGGATTACCTCCAAAATAAAATGCCATGGTTAAGAACATCAATACAACTGTGCCTATCAGAAAATAACCTGGAGTAAACCCTTTTAAAGCAAATTGGATAAACTTTGTGTAAACATCCTCCAACCAAACAAGTGCAATTTTCTGGAACCACATCGCAAGTCTTGAAAGAAATAATAAATTCAGTAAACCAATGAATGCAAATATTAATGCCAATGTACCTGCCCAGTTTACACCAATCAAATAACAAACCACAGCAAATAATGTTAATGATATCATTATTATCAAGCTTCGTTTTGGTTTTGGTAAAGTTACGTTCTGTCCTTTTTTATAGAAATCGGTGAAGATTACCGGAATAATAACCAGCGCTACAAACAGAGAGGATGAAAGCACTATTATAAGTGTTAAAGGCATATACGACATAAATTCCCCCATGATACTATCCCAAAACAAAAGTGGGAAGAAAGCCGCAAGTGTTGTTGCCGTAGATGATATAATTGGCATTGCTACCTCCCCTGTAGCTTGCTTTGCTGCTTCAAGAACGGGGTATCCTTTATGGACAAACCTGTAGATGTTTTCCGTTACAACGATGGCATTATCCACAAGCATACCCAATGCTAGTATCAAGGAGAATAACACAATCATATTAATTCGATAATCCATCATTCCCATTATCATAAATGAGAGGAACATGGACATTGGAATGGCAACACCCACAAATAGTGAGTTTCTGGTACCTAGAAATAAGAACAAAATAAAAACAACGAATATTACACCCATTATAATACTATTCTCAAGATTGCTAAGTTGCATTTTAACCATATCCGACTGATCATTGGTAATTGTAATTACCAGGTTCTCAGGAATAACTCTTGTTTCTCGGGCTTCATCAAGTATATCCATGGTTTGCGAGATGGTAGAAAGTAGATTTTCGCCACCTTTTTTAACAACCTGCAATGATACTACAGGCTGATTATTTAGATATGCATAACTATCTCTATCCTTAAAACCGTAATCCACATACCCCACATCGCGCAGATAAACTATATTGCCTTTTTCGCTTTTTATAATGATATTTTCAATCTCTTCTGGATCTTTAAACTCACCAATAATACGAATCGTCCGTTTGATATCACCAAGAAGCAGCTCTCCTCCTGATAAGGATATATTCTCTGCAGAAACTGCATTTTCAACATCCCCAAAACTCACTTTTAAGTTACTCATTTTGAAAGGGTCAAGAATAATCTTGACTTCCTTTTCAGTGATACCAGTTATGTTAACAGTACTTACCTCAGAGATTGTTTCAATTTCATCACTTAGCTCTTCCGCATAATCCTTAAGCTCATTAACACTATAATCTCCTGACAGGTTAATATTAATAACAGGAAACTCTGACATATCTATATCAGTAACCATAGGATCAAAAGGAAGGTCATCTGGCAATTCACTCTTTGCCTTATCAACGGCATCCTTAACATCTTGGAGTGCTACTTTAATATCCACATCTGTGTTAAACTCAACAAATAAGTTTGACGCATCCTGACTGGATATGGATGTCATATCCTTAATTCCCTTAACAGACTCAACTTCTTTTTCAATTGGACGAGTAATCAGGTTTTCAATATCCACAGGTGGGTTACCCGGATAAAGGGTTTGTACCATTACTGTGGGTATGTTTATCTCAGGAAACAACTCCTTTGGGAGGCTTACATATGAATATAACCCAAAAAATATTGTAACAATGGTTACTAAGTAAACCGTATTCTTATTATTTAAGGCCCAGGTAGATAACCAGAAATTCCGTACTACTTTATCCTTTGTATTTTCATTATTTTCCATTTGTGCAGTATTTTTTCTACTATGAAAATCAAATTATTGCTTAACGATTGTAACTACTGCTCCTTTGGAAACATTATTGTATCCATCAGTAATGATAATGTCGCCGACACTCAATCCGTCTATAACCTCAGTTTTATCTTTAAATGATCTTCCAGTTTGAATATACTTCTTAACAGCAACATCATTAAGGTTTTCTTTTCCAATAATGTATATGAATGATCCATTCATATCCTCTTTAATAATAATTGAAGGAAGAACTATAGTTTCCACTGCATTGTAATCGTTTATTACAACATTAGCTAACATATAAGGTTTTAGTTTTTCATCTTTATTATCAACTTTAATTTGAACAGTAAATGTTCTATTCTGTTTATTGATAACATTGCCAGTTCTATAAACTGGTTCACGATAAACGAGTCCGGGATAAGATGGAAACTTTATATCCACAACATCACCTTTTTTAATTACCGGTAAATAAGCTTCAGAAAGCTGAACTGTAACATACAATTCATCAATGTTTACAATTTGCATTAACTGCGATCCTGGTGCAGCAAGCTCACCTTCCTTCAACAATACATCTTCAACAATACCATTAATTGGTGATTTTATAAACGACATATCTCTTTGTGAACGCAGAGTTACAAGCTTATTCTCAAGATTAGTGTATGCATTTTTTGCTTCCAGATATTGTCTCTCAGATCCAATATTCTTCTCCCATAGCATTGATTGTTTTTCGTAGATAGTTTTAGCAAGAGTCAACTGTGCTTCAAGCTCAACTATGTTATTATCAACGATAACGGTGTTAAGTTTAGCTAATAATTCTCCTTTTTTAACTATTTCGCCTTCGCTAACTTCAATGGAAATAATCTGACCATTTACTTCAGGACTGATGAAAGCTTCCGCAATACTTTCGATTTCACCAGCTGCAGTGAAGCTATGTGAAAAAGGGCTAGATACTATTGACTCAACCTTAACAGGTATTTTTAGTCCGGTATAATCACCAGCTTCGGCAGTTTTTTCAATCTCCTTAACCTTTAAATTAAGATCTTCTATTTGCTTTTTATATTCTTTTAATTTATCAGCATCACTAATGTTTTCATTATTCGAAGAACAAGAGATAATGAATATGCTGATGGATAGTATTAATAATAATCGGTTCATTTTATGATGGTTTTTAGCTATTTGCTGTATTAATAAATTTATTGTCAACTAATTTTCTACCTTCCTCATTTACAATACCATAAAGATGGTATTTAAATATCTCAGTAAAGAGATCCGGAGATACAAAATCATCTATTGAGAAAAGATCTGAATCCATGATACCTTCAAATCTCATAAGTGTAAGCTTTGCAATTATTTCAACATTAATATCTTGTCGATATAACCCTTCTTTTTTACCCTTTAACATGTTTTTCTCAAAGTTATCTAGAATAAGATTTTGTTTTACTCTATGAAATCGTTTAAAAACTTCAGGGTAGTACTTTTTAAGATCATAGATAAAAGCAGGTTTATTACCCTTGATCATTTTAACCTGTAACTCATAATAGTGAAGTAGCTCATCAATGGCGGTTTCTTCCTCGCACATAGTTGATGCAAATCGCTCTTCCCATTCTATTCTGGCATTTTCAAGAACTGCAGAAACAAGTTCCTTTTTATCCTTGAAATATTCGTACAATGTTTTTTTTGATATACCAAGTTTATGAGCAACATCATCCATAGTAACTCCCCTAATCCCATATTCTAGATACATGGTAGCAACTTTGCTTACTATATCTTTTGCTTTTTCGTTCATATTACTCCTCCTTGGCAAGTATTTTTACTAAGTCTTCACCCGTTTTTAAGAGAGTTAATGCTGAGTTTATATAATCGCTTTCAGCATTTAAAAATTGAGTATGTGTATTAAGTATATCCAGACTACCAGCCAAACCCTCCTCGTATTTCTGAGTTGTTACATTATATATTCTCTCAGCTGTTTTACGGTTTTTCTGCTTGTTTAAATATACCCGATATGCATTCATATACTCATTCTTAGCTGCATCATATTGAAGATTTAGTGATGAAGCCAACTGCTTTTGATTTATGCCATATTGGTCATACTCAATTTGAGCCTGTTTAACTTTTGACCTTCTTTGACCCGATGAAAAAACAGGTATATTCATAGTTACACCTAGAGCTGAACTAGAATACCATTTTCCACTGTTAAAGAAATTCCATTCTTCTCTTTGAGCTTGAGTTTGGTAATATAAACTTGCAGATAACTTTGGTAAATATGTTGATTTCTCACGCTTTACGAGTAACCATGAAAGTTGCCTCGCCTTATCCAATGATGTGTATTCAATATTTTGATTCACGTTAAACGGATTTGCAAGTAATCCAGCATTATGGCGAACTT
>CALCGQ010000209.1 GCA_937901015.1 uncultured Bacteroidota bacterium
CAGATTTGAACCATTATAATTATTGGCGCATTGTATCAAATAATGTTCCAAAAAATAACGTCAGTTCGCAATTTATATTACATCTAAAAACCTATATATGACTCTGGTTATCTGATTCTTAGTCAAATGGATTTATTTAGAGTCTTTACAAATAACATTTTAATTAAGTAATTACTAAAACTAAAAAATATTATTATGTAAATTCGCGTCCAAGAAACACATGAATTTATATACATATGTCAACTAATTTTATAATTAAGAAAGGTCTGGATATAAAGCTGTTAGGAGAAGCTGAAAAGACCATCGTTGACTTAAATGCTGAAAAATTTGCCATTAAACCTCCGAATTTCATCGGTTGTTTTCCAAAAGTTATGGTAAAAGAAGGTGATGTTGTAAAAGCCGGAACTACTCTATTTATAGACAAATATCGGGACAATATTATTTTCACTTCACCAGTTAGCGGTAAAGTTGAAGCAGTTAAGCGAGGTGCTAAACGACGACTACTTGAAATTATCATTGATTCAGATGGTAAACACGAGTCTGTTGATTTCGGAAAATCCAGTATTGCTGACCTTAAAAAAGATGATATCGTTGCAAAAATGCTTAAAAGTGGTGTTTGGCCTCTTATCCGTCAACGTCCATATTCAGTAATTGCAAATCCTGATGAATCACCTAAATCTATTATGGTAGCTGCTTACGATTCTTCGCCCTTAGCTGCTGACTTCGATTTGATAGTTCATGGACATGGTGACGAATTTCAAGCTGGACTAGATATTCTAACCAAACTTACTAAAGGTACGGTTCATCTTAATGTTGACGCAAAGAAAACCACATCAAAGGTATTCTTGAATTCTAAAAATGTACAAATTAATACATTTTCAGGACCTCACCCATCGGGAAATGTTAGCGTTCACATAAGCAAATTAGATCCTATTAATAAAGGTGATGTTGTTTGGTATTTATATCCACAGGATGTACTTACAATTGGCAGATTATTTCTTGAAGGTAAGTATAATTCAAGCAGAGTATTTGCATGTTCCGGTTCTGAAGTAACAAAACCAAAATATTACAAGAGTTACATAGGTGCTTCCATTAAGAATATGGTTGAGGGAAATACTTCTGCTACTGAAAATAGATTTATTAGTGGTACTGTTTTAACAGGTGAGAAAATAGAAAAAGACGGTTTCATAGGATATTACGATTCTATGATTAGTGTTATTCCTGAAGGAAATTATCACGAATTCTTTGGATGGCTACTTCCTGGTTTTGGTAAATTTAGTTTTTCTAAAACTTTCCCATCATACCTCACTCCTAATAAGAAGTTTAAAGTTGACACAAACTTACATGGTGGAGTTAGAGCTTATGTAATGACTGGCAAATTTGAAAAAGTATTTCCATTAGATATTTTTCCTTTACAACTTATAAAAGCTGTATTAGTAGAGGACATTGATGCTATGGAAAACTTAGGAATCTATGAAATAGATCATGAAGATTTTGCACTTTGTGAAGTAATTGACACATCAAAAACTGAGATCCAATCCATTATAAGAGGTGGTCTTGATTTGATGCGTAATGAAATGAGTTAATAAAGTATAATTTGAAGTATATCGCATGAAAGCGCTAAGAAATTTTATAGATAAACAAAAACCGCACTTTGAAAAAGGTGGAAAGTTTCAAAAGTTCAATTCAGCTTTTGACTCCGTTGAAACACTTTTCTATGTTCCGGACAAAGTAACCAAAGCTGGATCTCACTTTAGGGATGCAATTGATATGAAAAGAACTATGATTGTTGTTTTCATAGCATTAATTCCAGCCCTATTATTCGGAATGTGGAATATTGGTTACCAACACTTTCTTTCAATGGGTGAAGCACCTGACTTCTGGACCATGTTCTTTTATGGATTCTGGAAAGTGCTCCCTATTATTGTAGTTACTTATGGTGTTGGACTAGGACTAGAAATTGTATTCGCACAAATAAGAAATCATGAAGTAAATGAAGGTTTCTTTGTAAGTGGCTTATTAATACCAATGATCGTTCCACCGGAAACACCACTATGGCAAATTGCTGTTGCTGTTGCATTCGCAGTTATATTTGGTAAAGAGGTGTTTGGAGGTTCAGGAATGAACATTGTAAACCCTGCTTTAACAGCACGTGCATTTCTTTTCTTTGCATATCCAAGTGATATGTCTGGTGAAAAGGTTTGGATTTCCGAAATGGCAGATACTTACTCTGGAGCAACTCCATTGGGAAATGCCCTTGTTGGAAATTTTGATAATATGCCCTCACAGTGGGAAATGTTTATGGGCCTATTGCCCGGTTCCATTGGTGAAACATCAACCTTAATGATACTAATTGGAGCATTAATACTATTGGTAACTGGTATTGGTAACTGGAGAATAATGCTTAGTGTATTTGCAGGTGGATATGTAATGGGATTATTGTTTAACCTTTGGGGATTAAACGACTACATGAATATGGATCCATTAAACCACCTATTGCTAGGAGGTTTTGCATTTGGAGCAGTATTTATGGCAACTGACCCTGTTACTGCAGCACAAACTAATAAAGGAATGTACATTTATGGATTCCTAGTTGGTGTTATAGCAATACTCATAAGAGTATTTAACCCAGCTTATCCTGAAGGTGTAATGCTTTCAATACTTCTAATGAACGTTTTTGCTCCATTGATCGATCATTATGTTATCGAATCAAATATCAAGAAGCGATTGAAACGTTTGAAAATTGCCTTAAAAAATTAAGAAACTATAAATATATAAACTATGTATACAAACGGTTATATATTCAGATACGCTGCCATTATGGTTATCATTGCTGCTGCATTGCTTTCCACGGCTGCGATGCTACTAAAACCGTTCCAGGAACGGAATATAGCAATCGATAAAATGGGAGGTATTCTTACCTCTGCCAAAATTCCAGATGTTGATGCATCTAATGCAATGTCTCTTTTTAACAAATACGTTAAAGAAGAAATTGTTATCAATGAAAATGGCGATGTTGTTGAATCTTACACTGATGGTAGGATGGAAGACGGAAAAGCCTTTAAAATTGATATGAAAAAGGAACTTTATAAGAAGTCTCAAGGTGAACCTTACGAACTCCCATTATACGTTATTGAAGAGGGTGGTAAGAAACTATATATTATTCCATTAAGAGGTATAGGATTATGGGGACCAATATGGGGAAACATGGCACTTAGCGATGATTTCAACTCGATTATTGGTGTTACATTTGCACACAAAGGAGAAACTCCAGGGCTTGGTGCTGAGATTACTACTGACATCTTTACAAAACAATTTATTGGCAAGAAGATTTTCAATGACCAAAACGAATTCATGTCAATCATGGTTGTTAAAGGTGGTGCTGAAAAACTACCCGAAAACCAACGCATACATGGAGTAGACGCTATTACAGGTGGTACAATTACATGTAATGGTGTGAACGATATGATTAAAGATATTCTTGATTCTTATTTACCATATTTACAAAAAAACAGATAGAAGATGAGTGCAGAAGTTAAAGAAAAAGAACCTTTATTTTCTCCTAAGAATCTAAAGTTAATTAAAACCCCCATAAACCTGAGTAATCCAATTACTGTTCAGGTATTGGGTATATGTTCAGCTCTTGCTGTTACAGCTAAGCTAATGCCTGCAATTGTACTATCTATATCTGTAGTTGTGGTTATGGCAGCATCAAATGTTGTGGTTTCATTATTACGAAATGGAATTCCACCAAGAATTAGAATTATCGTTCAACTTGTTGTAATCGCATCGATGGTTATTCTTGTTGACCAAGTTCTTAAAGCATTTGTATATGATGTAAGTAAACAATTATCAGTTTTTGTAGGTCTTATTATTACTAACTGCATTATCATGGGACGTCTTGAGGCATTTGCTATGAGCAATAAACCTTGGCCAGCTTTCCTAGATGGAATTGGTAATGCTCTGGGTTACGGTATTATATTAATTATTGTTGCATTCTTCCGTGAGCTACTTGGTTCAGGTACACTACTTGATATACAAGTAATTCCAGATGGCTTTTACGAATTTGGATACAAGAACAATGGTTTAATGATACTTCCACCAATGGCACTTATCACCGTTGGAGTAATTATATGGGTACAACGTTTTTATACACGTGACTTAATTGAAAAGAATTAAAAATTAACGACCATGCAAGAAATATTTAACATATTTATAAAATCCATTTTTATTGACAACATGGTATTTGCCTATTTCTTAGGCATGTGTTCATACCTGGCAGTTAGTAAAACTGTAAAAACATCTGTTGGGCTTGGCTTTGCAGTTGTATTCGTACTTGGTATTACTGTACCTGTAGATTACCTATTAAATGAATATATACTTAAGGCTGGTGCAATGGCTTGGGTTGATCCAAGCTTTGCTGATGTTGATCTTAGTTTCTTAAGCTTTATTCTGTTTATTGCAATTATCGCATCAATGGTACAGTTGGTAGAAATGATCGTTGAGAAATTTTCTCCAGCACTATATGCATCACTTGGTATCTTCTTACCTCTAATAGCTGTTAACTGTGCTATTCTTGGTGGATCATTATTCATGCAGGAAAGAGACTATCAAAGTCTTGCACAGGCTACTTCTTTCGGACTTGGTTCGGGAGTTGGTTGGTTTTTAGCAATCGTAGGCATTGCTGCTATTAGAGAGAAAATAAGATATTCAAATGTGCCCCCAGCATTACGTGGTCTTGGGATTACTTTCATCATCACAGGATTAATGGGAATCGCATTTATGAGTTTCTTAGGTATTAAATTATAGGATTAGAATTTAAAGATTATATAAAATGACTTTACTGCAAGTTGGAATTGGTGTAGTTATTGGTGTTAGTATCGCCATATTTTTAACGGTAACACTTTTACTGGTATGGTTACTTCTTTTCGCAAGGAAGAAATTAATGCCGCAAGGAAAAGTTAAAATAACTATCAACGGTGAAAAAGAATTTGAGACAGATCCTGGGTCAACCTTACTATCAACTCTGTCGACAAATAAAATATTTGTCCCATCAGCATGTGGTGGTGGCGGAACATGTGGTATGTGTGAAGTACAGGTAAACTCTGGAGGTGGATCTATTCTCCCTACTGAAAAAGGCTTTTTCACTCGTAAAGAACAATTGAACAATTTTAGATTAGGGTGTCAGGTTAAAGTTCGTGAAGACATGGAAATAGCCGTTGCTCCTGAAATCTTTGGTATTAAGAAATGGGAATGCGAAGTGGTTTCAAATCACAATGTTGCTTCATTTATTAAAGAATTTGTTGTTAGATTACCTGAAGGAGAAACTCTTGATTTCAAATCTGGTGGTTATATTCAAATAGATGTACCTAAGGTTACAGTAGACTTTAAGGACATGGTAATTGAAGAAGAATATCACGATGAGTGGGATAAATTTAATATGTGGGGGCTTCAAATGAAGAATCCTGAGCCTATATATCGTGCATACTCAATGGCTAACCACCCTGCAGAAGGAAACATAGTAATGCTTAACATCCGTATTGCTACTCCACCATGGGACAGAAAGAAAAATGGATTCATGAATGTAAATCCAGGTATTTGCTCTTCTTACATTTTTGGTTTAAAACCGGGAGATAAAGTGACTGTATCAGGACCTTATGGTGAATTCTTCATTAAAGATACGAAAAGAGAAATGATGTTTATTGGTGGTGGTGCAGGAATGGCACCAATGCGTTCACACATCTTTGATTTATTCGAAACCAAACATACCGACAGAAAAGCTACTTTCTGGTATGGTGGTCGTTCAAAGCGTGAACTTTTCTATCAAGATCATTTTGAAAAAATTGAAAAGGACAACCCTAACTTCAAATTTAAGGTAGCTCTTTCGGAGCCACTAGAAGAAGATAAATGGGAAGGATATACTGGTTTTATCCACCAGGTGATTTATGATAACTATCTTAAAAATCATGAAGAACCGGAAGATATTGAGTATTACTTATGTGGTCCTCCGATGATGAACGATGCTGTTATGAAAATGCTCGACGACCTTGGAGTTCCAGATGAGATGATAATGTTCGATGACTTCGGAAGCTAAAAAAATGAAAGGTGATCAAATTGGTCACCTTTTTTTTTGTAATTATAATTTTCATTCAACAATATCGTTTGAATTGTATTAACGATATTTGCAGATATGATAACCCTAAATAGGATATTACTGTTATTTTCAATACTTACCTTGCTTGTAAGTAGTAAGTTGTTTTCACAGGATGTTATATATCTCTCAAGCAAGGATATAATTCTTGCAAATAATATAATAATAAAGCCTGATAGTATTGTTTATACTGATTTCAACGATACCACAAATACTGCCATAACTATCTCTAAATCTATTATCAACACCATTTCTTTTAATGATGGTTCTGCAATAAAAATTGTTAAAAATAAACCTTCCAAAAAAAGCTCAAACTTTCCAGTAAATATTATTAGTTTCCACTTATTCGACCTTGTTATCAGTAACTTAACCTTATCATATGAACGAATAATCTCAGAAGGAAAGGTTGGTATTCAGATACCTATATCAATTGGTTATAAGGATGCCACAACAAGTTTACCACTACTATTACCATATGGAAGTGAAGAATATACGAATAAGCTTGTGAGCAAATTTTACTCTGGGATTAATTTTAACCTTTACCCCACAGGACAGGGTAAGTTCAAGTATTTTCTAGGCCCCGCATTACATATTGGAAGTGGTTTATACTTCCCTAATTACAATAACTATAGCTCAGATAATGAAGACCCGATTAATACCAACTATGCTAAGCTGCTATTAAATAATGGTATAATATATTCTCCAGTAGAAACTCTTAGTATAAGTGTTGTTGGGGCAATTGG
Organism: uncultured Bacteroidota bacterium; assembly: GCA_937901015.1. Lineage (GTDB taxonomy): Bacteria > Bacteroidota > Bacteroidia > Bacteroidales > F082. The sequence continues at coordinate 6,895 of CALCGQ010000209.1, forward strand.
AATACAGCATATGTTCAATACAAATATTAATAAGACCGAAACAACAGGTGGTCTTTCAATAAACTTATCTTTACGTTTTTAAAAACTTACACTATGAAAAAGTTCTTTTTAATCCTAACTATTATTTGTTTAAGTACAACAATTGCAATATCTCAGGATTTCATATACAAACGCAGCGATAACAGTAGAATATCGGCAAGCAATATTGATGTTCAGCAAAATCATACAACTTATAAACTCTTCGGACAAGAAACAGGTGATTTACTTGCAATAGACAATGGTGAAATAAGCATGATAGTTTACCAAGATGGTGAAGTAAGATTTTTTGAGAAAGTAGGCAAGACGAAGCAAAGAATGAATTTCAAAAAAAACATGATCAATTATCACTTATTTGACCTAATTGTAAATAACTTCAAATTATCTTATGAAAGAATAACCAATAATGGAAAATTGGGAATTCAAATCCCAATCGCAATTGGATATGGAGATCCCGACAATATATCAGGATTCGATGATGTTTATAATACATTCTACACAGGAGTTACATTAAACTTCTATCCAACCGGACAGGGAAAAGTTCGCTATTTTATGGGACCTGGAATCCAAGTAGGAACTGGTTTCTTTTCTGATGGTTATTACGATAATTACTCCAGTGTATATGTAAATGAAAAGATAGAAACATTTATTTTTAGGTTTTTAGTTAATAATGGGATATCATTCACACCAATTGAAGCTCTTAGTATTTCATTAGTGGGTTCATTGGGAATCAGGTATACTGACAAAACTCAATATAATGATGATCAGAATATAAAAACTGTAGGAGCATTTGCAGCTAACTTATCCTATAGATTCTAAAAAAGTATTATGTGTCGGAATTTATTTCTTGTACTAATTGTTATCACTCTCTTTTCATGTAAAAGTACCGAGCCGGTTAAACTCTTTGGAGAAGCACAGGGTACATATTATTCTATCATTTATTATGATGATCAACAAAGAGATTTTCAGATCGAAATAGACTCTCTTCTAGATGCCTTTGATCAATCCGTATCTCTGTGGGTACCGAACTCTATTATATCTAAAGTCAATAAAAATGATAAAAGTGTTAGAATTGACAAGTTTTTCACTGATAACTTTTTAATTTCCCAGCAAGTATCTCGGGAAACCGATGGTGCTTTTGATATGACCATTGGGCCACTGGTTCGAGCATGGGGTTTTGGATATGACGGTACAAAAAAAGTTGATCCAATAATTATTGATAGCCTGCTACAAATTGTGGGATATAGAAGTGTTGATCTTTTTAAGAATGTGGTTATCAAAAAAAATTCTAATACCAAAATAGATTTCAATGCTGTAGCACAAGGTTATTCCGTTGATATTGTTGCTGATTTTCTTAAATCAAAAAACCTAACAAGTTTCCTTATTGATATTGGTGGAGAAGTAACAGCCATAGGTACAAAGCCAAATGGTGATTTTTGGAAAGTTGGCATTGAAAAGCCTTCTAAAAAAGCTGATGATAAGAGAGATCTAAATGGAGTTGTTAAGCTGATTGATAAATCCATTGCAACTTCGGGCAACTATAGAAAGTTTGTTGAAATTGACGGAAAACGTTTTTCACATATTATCAATCCAAAAACAGGATATCCTGCTGAACACAGTCTGCTCAGTGCAACAGTCATATCTGACAATACCGCTTTTGCAGATGCATATGCTACTGCGTGTATGATACTAGGAATAGAGAAAGCCAAAGAATTTATTGAATCACGAGATGACCTTGAAGCCTTTTTCATCTACACGGATGAAAAAGGTAATTATCAGGACTATGGAACATCAGGGTTTAATAAGCTAATAATCAACGATTTTAATTAAGCCGTACTATTATTATTTGATTTTCAGTTAAAGTTTGTCAATTTTTTGATTAATTTGTATTGGAAAGCTTATAAACTCTTGGTAAACGTATCAAGAAATTTCACACAGTAATTAAGTTACAAGTTGCTTAAAACAGCTAATAATGGAGATAATTAATATATCATATGCTAATATAGGTTCACTAATAGTTGGTGGTATTGGATTACTAATAGTAGCCTTAGCAGCTGATTCCATTGCAAAAGTCTTTCAAAAAATCAAGCTTCCCCTCATAACTGGTTTTATAATAACTGGTATTGTTGCAGGTTCTTCGATGTTAAATTTCATTACACCCGAAGCAATACATCAGCTTGACTTTTTATATGATATTGCCCTGGCTATTATTGCATTCTCAGCGGGATCTGAACTCTACTTAAACGACTTAAGAAGTCGTATTAACAGTATCAAATGGATGACAATTGGACAATTAGTAATCACTTTTGTTCTAAGTAGCCTTCTCGTATATTTTATTGCAGATTATATTCCTTTCATGAAGGAAATGGATAATATTTCCAAAATTGCTGTTGCGATATTATTTGGGACAATATTTGTCGCCAGGTCTCCATCTTCAGCCATAGCTGTTATTAATGAAATGAGAGCGAATGGACCATTTACAAAAACAGTAATGGGGGTAACTGTTTTGAAGGATGTACTAGTTATCATTCTTTTCGCAATAAGTTTTGCATTGGCAAAGGCTTTTATTAATGGAGATCAAACTGATATAGTATTTTTTATCATATTAATATTTGAATTACTACTATCATTCGGACTTGGTATAGTTATTGGATCATTTCTAAAATTCATTTTTT
>CALCGQ010000210.1 GCA_937901015.1 uncultured Bacteroidota bacterium
CAAAGGATTATTTATCATTTTATTCAAAGTTCAAGTGATAAAAACATTAATAATTGTGCAGGTTAAATATTTGGTATAAACGACATTATTGTAAACACAAATGGAACCGTAACCTTAATAAATAGAAATAACAAAAGAGTATCCATCAAAGATCCAGGTGAATATTCATATAATGATCTGGTTAACCTATTTGACCATGCTGAATCTTCAATGACAAACAAGTACTTTGTTTATGTATGGGAGAAAATGAATTCTGATGAGGTTGAAGTAAATAAGCCTGGTGGAGTTATTCGTGGTGATGAAGTTGGTCTGCAACCTCTTGATAATGTCGTTGTTTTGTCGGATGAAGTTGAGTTTAGAATTCCAAATATGTCTGGTAATGCATTTACATTAAAGATACTTGATGAGAATAAGGAAGTTATATATGAAAGCAAAATTAAAGATGAGTTACTCGTTAATGTTCTGGATGTGTGTGATAATACTGGAAAGTATTATTGGGAGATTGTAACTTCATTCGGCGGTAGACCTGATAGAAGAGCGTTTACTATTCCTGATTCGGAAACTAAAAATACCTTGCTAAGTAACTATATAAATTTTGTCGATTCATTTTCAATCTACAGTGATTATATTAGTTGGTTACTCACCAATGAATACAAAAATGATGAGAATATTTATATTTATACAAAATAGGAAGCTCGACTTATGATTAAGAAATCAAACAGAACAATATCTTTAATTCAAATTGCATTTTTACTTTTAATTATGTTTAATACTTTTGATTCTCTTTCACAAGATATTCCATCAAGTAAGCGATCACGTGATGCAATTGCTATGGTTAAGCCAAATCTTGTGATTGAATTGGATAAAATGGGTTTAGATTTCGGAAGTCCAGTTTATATCCGAATCTTTAAGGAAGAAAAAATATTGGAGGTTTGGATTCAGGATTCGATTAATTTCAAGTTATTTAAAACTTATCCAATTTGTACCTATGGTAAGGGTGGGTTAGGCCCAAAAATGAAAGAAGGTGATATGATAGCACCTGAAGGATTCTACTTTGTTGTACCTAATCAGTTAAATCCAAACAGTGATTTTCACCTCTCATTTAATCTAGGGTACCCAAATGCATTTGATAGGTCACATGGTAGAACTGGTAGTGCTTTAATGGTACATGGTGATTGCTTTTCAGTTGGTTGTTATGCAATGACCGATCCTGTTATCGAAGAGATATATGCCATGGTTGATGCTGCTTTTAACCATGGTCAACCTTTTTTTAGAGTGCATATATTTCCATTTTATATGACAGATGAAAATATGAATATATACAAAAGCTCTGATTCGTACTTATTTTGGGAAAATATAAAGGAAGGTTATGATTTCTTTATGGAAAATAGCTTCATACCACCCAATGTAACTGTTAGTAATGGGAAATATGTCTTTAATTGATATTAGTTGAAATCAATACTTATAGTTTCAGATTGTGATCAATGGCTGAGAAGAATTCACCATTGGGACCATCATTATCAACTAATGCTGGAGCAAGTATTCCAGGAAGCACTCCTTCAACAGGATGTTCAGCGTTTTCACCACCAAGGTCGGTCCGGATCCAACCCGGATCAAGGTAATTGATACGAACTCCTGTATCAATCAATTTGGAAGCAATATCATCGCTTAGTTTGTCAACAGCCCATTTAGAAGCACCATAAGGAGCAAGTTCAGGCTTATGCATTATTCGTGATGTAATATTTATTACTCTGCCGAAACCTCTCTCAATCATTGAAGGAATAAAGGCACCACAAAGGGTATACATGGCTATTACGTTTACTTTGTAAGTATTAATCCATTCATCCCAGCTATGACTCCAGTAATCCTCATGAAAATCCTTCATTATTGCTGCATTGTTATACAGAATGTCGATATCGATATCAAGCGATTTTACCTGATTGATAATATCTTCAACACTATCTTTTTCTGATAGTTCACCATAAACATGATATGTAGCTATGTTATATTTCTTTAATAGATCAAGTGTGCTGGTACAACTTTGTTTCGTTCTGCCATGTACAATTATATTGCAACCCAATTTTGCGAGGCCAAGCGCTATTTGTTGACCAATTCCACGACTCGATCCTGTTATTAATGCATTTTTTCCTGCTATTTCAATCATGATTCTTATTTTATTTATTTATTGTAAGTAAACTAAGTTTTTCGCTTTCACCCAATGTTCTTAATTCTAGCTTTGCCAAAGGTTTATCCCCTAAATTGGCAAAATTACAATCAAAGCTAATCGAATGGTTACCAGGCGTTATTATAAATACTGAAGAGTTAATCTTAAATTCTGATATTAATTGCCAGTTCCCATTATATATATAAGCCTTCTCTTTTCCGAAGTATTTTATTGATTGTCCCTTTTTCAAAGTAATGGGTAGGATAATCTCATTATAATTATCGATCTCAATTTTTATATTCGAGACTTCGCCATCCACTGCAGTGATAATGAAGTTTAGAACTTGCTCTTTTCCATTATTGTTAAAATTAAAAGTTGTGTACAATGGTTCTCCTGGTTGTAGTGTCTTTTTTTCATGCTTGAATTTATTTGAAGATACCTGAGTTAATACCCATTCATTTTCACGTACATTTCTCAATGTAAATTCATTATTGATATCCTCCATTCTAAGCTTTTGATCATCTGAAAATACGCCTTGGATTCTCACTTTCTCCCAATCGCCAATTAGGCTCATTATACGGTCATAATCTCCGTTGTTTTCAATTGCCTCTGAAGATGTTACTAGAGCATAGCCTGCATCAAAAGCCGCTGAGCGCGCAAGTAGCCATTCTGCATCTTCAATACTGGTTTCTGAAGTCATCTTAAACCAACCTAGCATTCCCGGCATTAGATTTCTTTTAAAATATTTTTGATTCTTTAGCCTGTATTCGGTTTGACTTTCTCTAAATCCTCCGTACCAGGGTTCTCCCCAGTTCATTCGTGTGTAAATATGCCAGAAATAATGTGATGTTCTACTTGCGTCAGCTATAAAGTGGGATTTTATGTTTTCATCAAGTTTGTTGTACCATGAGGTTGTAAATAATACTTCTCCATAATTACCCATTCCGGTTGATCTGCAGCCTTCAAGACCATCAAAAGAAATCTGACGTAATCCAGTTTTATTAAAAATATTGGATATTGTTTCTGCAACCTCCATACTTAATTCACTATTTGTAAGGAATACTTTATAACCATGATCAGCAAGCTTGCTAATTTCACTATTTATTGAATGTTTAGATGCAATGGTATTGAATGCACCGCGCACACAATTAATTAATTTCCATGGCTCTTCACTTGATACTTCTCCGTATCTGATCAATTCGTTATTAATAATTACAGTTTTGAGATGATTGTTTTTGTACTGGTTGAAAAAGGTTGGAGATTGAATTGGAATTTCAGTTTGAAATATGGTTATTTCTTCTGTTATATTGCTCGAACCAACTTTTGCTAACCGGTCATCTGGAACAGGGGTAACGTATGCATCGTTTGTGGAAATAAAATTAGATAATGTATGTAAACCAATTGTTATTCCCTGACTATTAGCAATATCAACACAGTTCTTCAATCCTTCAATACCATTTGGAAATTGTTTATCGTTTAGTTTGAAATGTCCCCATGTTTCAAATGGACCGGGATGATAGAGATATCCAAGTCCTGCTTTTTTAGTGAGATCAATTGCCTTCTGTATATCATCTTCTCCGAAGGAAAATATCATATAGGCAGCGGATGCTTGGGACGATGTTTTTCCCCAACTACCATTTATTAATGGATGTGGCAGATTTTCACTAAGTTCGATACTCCCAATTGTTAGAAGAGCTTCGTCTGCTTTACACCCAAAAAGTGCAATTTTTGACCCTAGTATACCACCATCGTCAAATGATGGAGCAACATAATATTCATGTCCCCAGTTTTCCAGAATTCTATCTTCATTTCTATTTCTGCAATAAGCTTGAAGAGAGCTGCCATAGATTGTGGGTTTAGCAGCTTCAACACGATATAGAACATATCTTTTTCCCTTTTCTGACATATCTGATGGATCATCCTGATCAAAAACATCAATTTGGGGCATGCAGTCATTTGACTTCCAAGGATATCCGCCAAGTGTTTTTGGGTTTAATGATTGGATTCCGATTGCATAATGATCACTTCGAACAACACCTACTGTTTCACCAATTATTTTATTAATAATGGTGGTGTAGGGCCCCCAGACTATTAGTTCAATATTTGTGTTATTTGATATGGAGACTAGCTCAAACACTAAGTGAGTTTCCTTTTCCTCAATATTTACTGTTGCTATAATACCATTCTCATATGTAAGTATGATATTATCCTCTGAAGCTATTGCCTTGATGGGTAATAGAATTTCATCATCTATTTTAATTGACATTAGGGGTGATGCCGTATCTTTCGATATGAAATTTGTTTTTCCGCTTTATCGAAGAATCCGGTAATGGATCCTGTTTCATCAATAGATACCTCTAGTGATTTTGTTTTTAGTTTAATTATGGCTTTTTCGGAAAAGGATGTGCATGATAATAAAGTTATGCAGAATGCTAAAAAGCTGATGTGTAATTTATTCATGAGGATTTTACTTAAAAATCAATTTAATGAATAGAATCAGTACTAATTTTCATGCTCAGCAAAAGTAAGCACATAACCATTATTGTCCTCCATTGAAAATTCGGTGGCCCCATAGAAAGTCTTTTCAAGCCCCTTTAATATTTTCACTTTATCTTTAATCTTATCATGGAACTTATTGATTTCCTTTATCTGTATATAAAATAGAAGTGAGCCTCCATTTCTCCTGTTTATTTCAGGAATATCATCACCTAAACTTTCAAAGGTTTGAAACATAAAGTTCACATTCTCACAATTCATCATTGCCCAAACCAAATCACCCTCATCAGGAACTTTCATCATTAGTTTAAAACCTAGCTTTTGGTAGAAGTCAACTGTCGCATCTATATCATTAACAAAAATATTAGGAGCTATTGTGTCCATAATTATATGATTATTTGGTTAGTACATTGTATTTCCATTTTCAGTTGTTTCAGGAATCTGCTGTATTGCATCCCAATGTTCAACTATTTTTCCATTATCATCAAATCTGAAAAAATCCATTGTAACATACTGATCATTACCAGGCCATACCTGATGAGTATGTAAAGCAACTAGGTCATCTTCAGCTACTGCTCTTACAAACTCGATACTTTTTACAGGGTATTCCCTTGCCATTCGTTCAAAATATTGAATTAAGGGCTCTGGTCCATTTCCAACTATGGGGTTATGTTGAATATATTCGTTACCAACATATAGTTTAAAAGCTTCTCTTGGGTTTCCGTCATATGCCATTTGATAAAAGTTTATGGCATTTTGTTTATTTATTTTGATGTTTTGATTCATTGTTGTGTCTTAACTTAAAATGATTCTGAAAGATATTAATAATTTCATAATTAACAATATTGAGTAACTACAATAACCGATTGTTAAGTTCTATTGTTCAAATTAGAGCTTGAAATATCTTGCTTTTGTTTGGTCAAAAAGTAGTGGTCAAGAATTGACTAATTACGAAATGGCCTCATGTGCTTATAATTATATGCATATTGAGATATTAACTCAAATGACTGTTAATAATTTCA
>CALCGQ010000211.1 GCA_937901015.1 uncultured Bacteroidota bacterium
GTTTCCAGGAGTATTACCTAAAGAATTTGAGTTGACAAACTACATTGACTATGATAAACAATTTGAAAAGGTGTTCCTCAGTCCGATTGAATCAATCCTTGATGCGATTGGTTGGAATGCTGAAAAAATTAACACACTTGAAGATTTCTTTGGATAAAGGTAACACCATGAACAACACAAAGCTTAATACACTTGAGGCAGCATGGCGGTATCAGAATACTGTTGTGGAAGCACTCGAAGCCGAAAATGCACCGGACAAATATATAACTATTGCTAAAAAGAAACGGCTACAAATTAAAGATAAAATCCAACAAACAAAAAATGAAGGACTACTGGATAATGACTGATATGGTAAACGACATTTATATGATGCACAATAAATTTGGTGTTAAAGAATGGTTTGAAAAAAACAAAGATGATAAAGAACTTATGCGCAAATATCTTATGTTTCGTATGTTAATGATTGGTGAGGAATACCAAGAAACTTTATCTGCTATTAATAATTCGGATTCAGAAGAAGTTGTAGATGGTTTGATTGATATGATTGTATTTGCAATCGGTACACTTGATGTGTTTAACGTCGATGCTAACGAAGCATGGAATCGTATCTATGAAGCTAATATGGCCAAGGAACCTGGTGTAAAACCTGGTCGTCCTAACAAGTTTGGTCTTCCCGATTTACTCAAGCCGGGAGGATGGACACCACCTTCACACGAAGGCAATCACGGTGAATTAGATAAAGCTTTGTAAGTTTTACATTACTGTCACAAAACTTTGAGGTTTCTATAATAAATAATTTAAGGCAAGGTAGTAAATACCTTGTCTTTTTTAATGCGAGCGACGGGATAAAGCTGTCAAGCAAAAGGAGAACTAAATGAAACTATTAAGCTTAATGGTTGCTATAATAGCAACTGCAACTATGGCAACTGCACGAGATTATGTGCATATTGCTGGATCATCAACTGTTCTACCATATGCCTCTATTGTAGCAGAAGCGTTTGGCGAAAATTTTGAATTCCCAACACCAGTAGTTGAGTCAGGTGGCTCAGGAGCAGGACGTAAACGTATGTGCGAAGGCGTTGGCTCGAATACCGTGGATATCGCAAACTCAAGTTCGCTTATGAAACAAGATGAGTGGGAGCGCTGTGAAACATCACTACAAAGTGAAGTAAAAGAAGTTAGAATTGGTTATGACGGTATCGTATTTGCCGCTCGGTTAGATACACCAGGTTTTGAAAATATGACACCAGAACATTTATATAAAGCACTGCAAAAGAATAGCACGTATACAATGTGGAATCAAATTGATCCTACGTTGCCGGCTTTAGAAATCTTAGTATTTCTTCCAGGCACAAAGCACGGAACACGTGAAGTGTTTGAAAAGAAGGTCATGGAAGTTGGCTGTGAAACAGCAGGTGATTACGATGTTTTTCTTGCTCAATTAGGTGACAAGAAAAAAGCAAAGAAAGAGTGTTACACAGTTCGTACAGACTCTAGATCTATTGATATTGATGGTGACTATACCGAAACCCTTGCAAACCTAAGTTCTAATCCAACCGGAATTGGAGTGTTTGGTTTGAGTTTCTTATTGAATAATACTGACGTAATTTATGCTGCAAATATCAATGGTGTTAAGGCTTCAACTGAAACCATTGCGAGCGGTGAATATCCAATCAGCCGCCCATTGCAATTCTATGTGAAGATGGCACACCTTAAAGCAGTACCAGGCCTTAAGGAATATATTCAATTCTTCATCTCAGATGAAATTGCTGGCCCTGATGGACCTCTTGCCGATTATGGATTAGTAAGCGATCCAGAACTATCTGCAACACAAGCAATGGTTGA
>CALCGQ010000212.1 GCA_937901015.1 uncultured Bacteroidota bacterium
ATCGTAATGTCTGATCCAATTGCCACTGGAATTCAGGTTCTTGGATATGATACATATTCATATACCTTTGATATTCCCAATTCTAGTATTCAGGATGGGTGGATTGGAGTGCAGGCAACTTCCGGAGGCTCTCCCACATTCTACTGGCTCAATACCTATTACACTCCCACATACACAGCAATGCAAAATAATACAGTGTTGCCAACGGGATTGGCAATGTGCCTTACTTCCAATCTAGATAATTGGCTTACTCTTGACGATTATGAAGGAGCAGTAATTCCTGGTGGCGGACTTCAGAATGTAGGTGTTAATTTTAATGCCACAGGAATGAATGCAGGGGAAGTTTATACTGCTGAAATAGTAATTACAACCTTGCCCAATGTTGGAACTTTTAATATTCCGGTTACGATGGCAATTGCAGGAGATCCTCTTTGTCCTGTAACTGATCTTGAAGTTGAACTGGTTAATATGGTTACAGGCCAAGTAGATATACAATGGATGTTTGATTTCCCAAATTGCTCCAATGATTTTCAATATTTCTTAGTAAAAAGAAATGGCATGGCAATTGGAACAACAACCGAAATCCATTATTCTGATATGCTACCAGACTATGGGACATATTGCTATACAGTATTGCCATATTTTAATCAGGGATTTGGTACTGGTGCCACAAATTGTGTTGTTTATGAAATTCCATCATTTTGTCATAACCCTGATTCTCTCTATAACGAACAATGGATTGATAATCAGGAGCAGGTAAACCTTACGATTGAAAATTGTGGCTTGGGCGTGCTTGATTTTATTTTTCCTGATTATTCATCGGGTAGCAGGTTTGCATGTGATATGGAAGTGGCATTATATGATACTTATGGAGATGGATGGAATGGAGGAAGCCTCGATGTTTTTGTAAATGGTAATCTTGTACTTGATGATCTTACAATCACCAATGGTGGTGGGCCTGAATATTATTCATTTCCTGTTGAAAGTGGCGATGACATAAGCACAATTTATACAGCAGGTCAATGGTCATATGAAAACTATTATGAGTTTTACGATGGGGATGGAATCCTACTTCATACTGCAGCTGATGAGAGCGTACCCGAAGGTATTGTATTTGGTACTTGCCCTCAGCCGAGTTTTATATTAGATGTTGAGCCGGCCATGGGTCAGGTTCCTGCCGGGCAATCCATGGATATATCGATAACTTATGATGCAACGGGTTTTTCCAATGGATTGTATAATGAGTGGCTTGAAATATGGACAAATGATCCACTACATCAGGAAGATAGCATCTTTAACCAAATGTTTGTTTATACACCTGGAACTATTTACGGATATGTTCATGATTGTAACAGCGGACTACCAATGCCTGGTGTAACTGTTTGGGGCCCTAGTACAAGCACTAGTAATTATACGGCCACTACAAATGCCACTGGCTATTATGAAATGGAAGTAGATGAAGACACATATGATATTGATTTCAGCTTATTGGGTTTTGAATCTGTATTTGTGGCTGACACATTTATTACATCTGGAGGAATGACAGAGCTAAGTATCTGTATGAACGAAACGCCATATCCTGTTCCATGGGTTTTGGCTGAGCCTGATGAGAATGCTGGTACTTGTTTGGTAACCTGGGGGCTACCAATGGGACCTTATGAAATTATTTATGATGATGGATACGCCAACGACTTTGTTATTTGGACTGAACCCGGAAATATAGCTGCTGTTAAATTCACTCCAGTTGGATATCCGGCAACAATTATTGGTGGAAGATTCAATGTAGGTGATGGAAGTTTCCCAAGTGGCTCAAATTTTATTGGATCTTCAATGACTATTATGGTTATGGATGATGATGGTGCCAATGGATTTCCTGGAACTATACTTGATTCCTCAACTATCATAGTAGACAATTATGGTTGGATTGATTTTTATGGATTATTTGATGCCACAATTGAAGATGGAGAGTTTTTTATTGTATTAAAGCAAACAGGATATTCATTTAATTCTGCACCGATAGGTGTGGATACTGATCTTCCTACCGTTTATAGATCATATGTTAAGTTGGATAATGGTTCCTGGACATTTTCTCCATATCAGGATTTTATGATAAGAGCATATATTGACGGGCCGAATGCAGGTGTAGTAAGCAGTTCTTCAGGAAAAAATATGAAAGTGCCAAAAGTTACTGAAGGCCCGTTTTTGGCAACGAACCCTCCATCTGTTAAAGATGGAACCATTAAAGATGGAGAAATTATGCCAATTGATGGAAATGTTTCAACTCGTGATCTGGAATATTATACAATTGCCAGAATATCAGATTTTGATCCGAATATAGGTCCACAATCAGGCGTACACACCCCAATTGCAAATCCTGCAACAAATTATCATGTTGATTTCCTGTTTTCTCAGGAGGGTTTTTATGCATATGCAGTTTTGGCAGTCTATACAAGTGGCTCTTCTGAATTGGTATATTCAAACACATATTCAGTTGGTATTGATAACGAAGTTACAATCGTAGTTTCATTATGTAATGATGGTGACCCAGATAGCTCTGAGGTTTATTTAGCTGGCTTGGATTATCCGTATCAATTATTTGATGGTTATACCGATGCAACCGGTATTATTGTATTTGACAGTGTTATTGATGGTATGTATAATTTATTAGTCAGTAAACCTGGTTATGAACCTTATGGGGGCTATTCTTATGGAAACGATCCATTCCTAATCACAAATGATACAACAATCGGAGTTGAATTACTTCAAAAAATGTATCCACCAATAAACCTTGAAGTAGATCCATTAACCTCAATTGCAACATGGGATCCTCCTCTTATTACACAACTCTATCTTGAAGATTTTGAAAATGACATGTTCCCTCCCGAAGGATGGCAGGCAAATGCAATTGATGTGGGATGGTTTAGATCTGAAGATGCAGGTTCTGGTGGTTGGCCGGTTCCTCCTGGAGATGGTTTCTACGCGGCAATAAATGATGATGTGTTAGGATCGGGTCCAAGTAATAGTAGCATGGATTATTTGATAACGCCACAAGTTGATTTACGTGAAAGTGAGGATTTCCAATTGTATTTTGATCAGTTTTATGATGGATCCTATGGCCATAGTGCTTATGTGGAGTATAGTCATGATCAGGGAACAACCTGGGAATTGATAGAAACCATGTCACCTAATAATGAATGGAATAGTAAAATAGTAAATCTGGGTGCAATATCAGGACCAAGTAGTGAGCCTGTAATGCTTGCATTCCATGGTGATGATCATGGTACATGGGCATCGGGTTGGGCAGTTGATAATGTGGAAATAAAGAATGGCCCCGCTCCTTTATTGGCGTACTATGCCTTTCTGAATAACCAATTTTTTGGTCAGCTCGGCTATGATGCTACATCTTGTAACCTTGCTTCAGCAGCTACAATGTATGGTCAAACATATGAGTTTTGTCTCCTTGCAGTATATGATTGTGGTTCCAGTGACCCTGTATGCACAACTTGGGAGTCTACATATTTATCACCCCCACTTAATTTAACTGATGAATATTTAACCACCACAGATGACGTACCTCTTAAGTGGAATCCACCTGCTGGACAAACTGGTGTTCCAGATGGACTTGTTTCTTTTAATATATATCGTGATAGCTTAAATATTGACAATGTTATTTATGAAGACCAAGCTGCTGGTGAATGGGTTACATATATTGATACTGCAGTACCATCAAATGACTATTCTTATTGGGTTAGTGCTATTTATGAGTTGGATATTTTTGGTTATCCGGGAGATTATGCCGAATCGGCCTGGGAAGGACCTGATAATGTAAGTGTTGCATGGGGTTCAATAATTCCATTTTTTGAAGACTGGGGAAATGGAACATTTGCTTTCAATAACTGGACTTTGAATGAAAATTCAGCAAACTGGTCAATCAGTTCTCAGGAAGGAGAACCTGCTCCATCCGCAGAATTTACATGGGATCCACTGCTTGAAAATGATTATTCATCAACACTTACCAGCTATCCAATTCAAGTGGATTATATTACCGAAGGAGACCTTTTCCTTACATTTGACCTAAAACTTATCGATAGAAATTCCACAGGCAATGAACACATGCTCATTGAAATATTTGATGGAACAACGTGGCACTTGGCTGCTGATTTCTCAAATGGTGGGAAAACGGGATTTACAGTTACTACTCTAAATATTACACAATATGCAGATGGTAATGCCATAAATATTCGATTTAATGCTAGTGGGCAAAACTCATTTGATATAGTATCATGGTTTGTGGATAATATCAATGTTTATCGAGAATGTGTTCCCCCTGAAAATCTTGTTGGATATATGAACTGGAACTCTCAACCTGAATGTGAAATTTGCTGGGATGCTCAGAACATTCCGATGCCATTGAGCGAATGGATTCATTGGGATAGTGGAGAAAATTATAATAGCGTTGGTTTAACAGATGGTGGTACTTTTTCGGTTGCGGCCAGATGGGATGAGTCTCAACTAGCTGAATATGATAATGCCTCTGCTACTAAAGTTAGGTTTGTGCCATTGGATGGGTTTACAGAAATTATAATTAAGATATGGATAGGAGATAATGCTGAGACTTTAATCTATAGCGAAGATGTAACTACTTCAGTAATTCCAAATGAATGGAATGAATATGTTCTAAGTGATCCTATTCTGATAGATGCTGATAGCGAACTTTGGGTTGGTTATACCGTTACTCATGTTGCTGGAAC
>CALCGQ010000213.1 GCA_937901015.1 uncultured Bacteroidota bacterium
CTTTGTGTTTTCAATTATACCATATGAGCTCACAAAAAAAACTATTTCTTCTTGATGCAATGGCACTTATTTACAGGTCATACTTTGCAATGAGCAGAAACCCCCGTATCAATAGTAAAGGTCTAAATACTTCTGCAATACTTGGATTTGCAAATACACTTCTCGATGTACTTAAAAACCAAAATCCAACTCATATAGGAGTTGCAATTGATACCAAGGCACCTACTTTCAGACATGAAACCTTTGAAGCATATAAAGCTAATCGAGAACGAATGCCTGAAGATTTGAGTGCTTCGATTCCCTATGTTATTAAACTTATTGAAGGTTTTAATATTCCATTACTTTTTGTGGATGGTTTTGAAGCTGATGATGTTATAGGTACACTTGCGAAAAAAGCCGAGAAAGAAGGTTTTACAACCTATATGATGACACCAGATAAAGACTTTGGTCAACTTGTTTCAGAAAATATCAAGATGTTCAAACCAGCTCGCATGGGTAATAAAGCAGAAATATGGGGAGAATATGAAGTATGTGAAAGATTTGGAATAGTTCGCCCTACTCAGCTTATTGATATTCTTGGACTATGGGGAGATGCCTCGGATAATATTCCAGGTGTACCCGGAATTGGTGAAAAAACTGCCATAAAACTAATTGCAGAATACGACAGCATTGAAAACCTCCTGAAGAATACTGATAAACTAAAAGGTAAACAAAAAGAAAACCTTGAAAACTTCTCAGAGCAAGCATTATTATCAAAAGAATTGGCTACAATTGAGCTAAATGTACCCATTGAATTTGAAGAAGAAAAGCTTATTAATCAAAGTGTAAATGAACCATTTTTAAAAGAGCTATTTGAAGAACTTGAGTTCAGGACTCTTGCCAAACGAATCTTTACCGTAACCGAATCTGCTCTATCAAATGAAGATCCAGCGGTGCAGGCAACAATCTTCGATGAAGAGGCAAATGTAAAGAGTTCACTAAAAAACATTTCAAACACGGATCATACCTACACATTGGTGGATACAATGGATGGAGTTAAGGATCTTGTCCAATTATTATTAAAAGAGAAACAAGTTTGTTTCGATACTGAAACCACAGGTATTGATGCCAACAACTCTGAATTGGTAGGTATTTCGTTTGCAGTTAAACCAGGAGAAGCATGGTATATACCTGTTTCCGAAAATTATCATGAGGCAATTGAAATTGTAAATATCCTTAAGCCGGTATTTGAATCAAAAGACATTCTTAAAATAGGTCAGAATATTAAGTTCGACATTAATATATTATCATGGTATGAAGCAAAAGTAAGTGGTCCATTATTCGACACAATGATTGCACATTACTTAATTCAGCCTGATATGCGTCATAATATGGATGTATTATCAGAAACTTATCTTAATTATCAGCCGGTTTCAATTGAAGAACTCATAGGTAAGAAAGGGAGAAACCAGCTTAGTATGAGAAATATTGATGTGGAAAAGGTCAAGGAATATGCTGCTGAAGATGCTGATATAACACTTCAACTCAAAGAAGTTTTTGAACCAGAATTGAAGAAAACAGATACCTGGAAACTTTTTGAAGAAGTAGAAATGCCTCTTGTACCTGTGCTTGCCTCCATGGAAACTGAAGGAATTAAGCTGGATGTTCCAGCTTTGAGCGAATTTAGCATCCAGCTGGAAGGAGAATTAAAGAAGATAGTTTCTACAATCTATGAGTTGGCCGGAACAGAGTTCAATATTGCATCACCTAAACAGCTTGGTGAAATACTATTTGAACGCCTTGCTATTTCAGATAAACCCAAGAAAACCAAAACTGGCCAATATAAAACCGGTGAAGATATTCTGCTAAAGCTTGTACATCGTCATCCCATTATAAATCATATACTTGAATATAGATCATTAGCCAAACTCAAATCTACCTACGTTGATGCATTACCCGAATTGGTAAACCCCCGGGATGGAAGAATACATACTTCCTACAATCAGGCTGTTGCGGCAACCGGACGGTTGAGTTCCAATAACCCAAACCTTCAGAATATTCCAATACGAACCGAGAAAGGGCGTGAAATACGTAAAGCATTTATACCTCGGAATAGTGAATTTACATTATTCGCTGCAGATTATTCACAGATTGAATTACGAATTATTGCTCACCTTAGTAAAGACCCTGGAATGCTTGAGGCGTTTACAAGTGGTTTGGACATACACTCTGCCACAGCATCCAGAGTTTATGGAATTGATTACGATGAAGTAACTTCAGATATGCGTCGAAATGCTAAGACCGTGAACTTTGGAATTGTTTATGGTATCAGCGCCTTTGGATTAAGTGAGAGATTGGGAATACCCCGGCGTGAAGCAGCAGATATCATTAATAGCTACTTCTCAAAGTATCCCGGAGTTAAGGAATACATGAATACAACCATCGATTTTGCTAAAGAACATGGTTATGTGGAAACCATTCTTGGTAGAAGGAGATATTTGAATGATATAAATTCGGCAAATGCTGTTGTAAGAGGTTTTGCTGAGCGAAATGCTATTAATGCACCAATTCAGGGATCTTCAGCAGATATGATAAAAGTTGCCATGATCAATATCTACAATGAACTAGTTGATCGTAATCTTAAAACCAAAATGATTCTTCAGGTACATGATGAACTTGTATTTGACTTGTATAAAGAAGAGGAGCCCATACTCAGAGAGATTGTTGAACAAAAGATGAAAGAAGCCATAGTTTTAAATGTTCCCCTTGACATCGATATGAACACAGGCAATACTTGGCTTGAAGCACATTAAAGAATTATTAGTAGTGCTTATGTAAGTATACTTTTGTTATATAGGTAATACCTTGAATGCATCAAATGAGATGCTATGATCAGTTACAAGGGTGTCTTTTTGGTAATGAAATATTTTTACAGTCCCTGATAACTTATATTCTTCACCTTTTGTTGATAGATTGAGATTTAATGATTTATTCGATCCAGGAACATTATAGTAATACTTTGTGTCATTTTTGGTGGAAGTAAAAGATGTTGAAATTTTATCATCAACAACTATTGTGGTTTTAAGTACATTCCCTGATACATTTTCTATTTGGATAGATGTTAGAACATTAGGCGAAGTTTCATCATTACTACCATTGTAATAATCCCCTTCTCCCTCATATAGACCAGTCCATGTGGATAGTTCACAATCACTACAATACTGCCAACCAGGCTCATCTTTCTTACATCCGGAGAGAACGATAATGCAAAGCAATAGAATTACGATTGTAATATTTTTAAACATAGTAATGCAAATTTAATAAATGTAGCTTAAACTCATTAGGGGGTGCAGTAACTGACTGAAATTATGATAATACATGAAACGAATTATATTATTAACTAAGAATTCGTTACCTGGATATAGATCTTTATGATCCCCGTTTATCCGCTTACTAACTAAGATGGCACAAAAAAAACTGCCCAAATTAATGAGCAGTTTTAATTTTATTTCTTTTCTATCGACTAATAGAAATCAAGTCTAGTGTCAATTATTTGTAGTGATTCTTTTAAAGAGGTATAAGGTAAATCCTGACTTACTCTTTTTTCAAAATCATCTGTTTTTTCTTTAATGATAGCTGAATAATCAGTAATATCACCAGCAAGTGTAATTTCATTTACCTTAACAACGAATGTTGCTGATGTACCAATAATTGGCTTTGAAACTTCACCATTTTGCATAGCAAATACGGTTCCAATAACTTCATTTTCAATTGTAAAGCCAGGTAGGTTACGTGATGAATAGAATAATGGATTTACTTGTTTCTCAGTAACTTCCATATTAGCTTTGATTTGTTCTAAATCACCATTGTAAGCATTCATCTTTTCGCTAAAGTATTCACCTTTAAGCTTATTATAAACGTTCAATTTAAGTCTGTCTTTAACTTCCTCCAATGATGGGTATCCTTCTTCTTCAGATTTTGTTAATACAGCAACCACAAACATATCTTCTAAATCAAATACACTTGAAACGCTTCCAACCTGAGTTTCTGGTTCATAAGTCCATCTTACTATTTGACGAGGATTTTTAAGTCCTGCAATGTAATTACTCATTTCTCTGATTGCTGGCATTTGACGTTTATTCAGTCTTTGTTCAGTAACCATTTCATTGAAGTCTTCTTCTGTTTCACACTCTGTTGCAATTTTACTTGCCTTAGCGAACGTTTTTTGATAGGTTTCATCACTTGCATAAACCTCTCTGTCAACCATAGCTACTTTTACCTTTTTAACAAGATCACCTTTACCTGTTACTTCAATAATATGGTATCCGAATGGAGTTTCTGCCAATGTGAAACTACCAGTTTTAGTATTATTGACAGCTTCATTAAAGTCATACATCATTGCACCATCGGCAAACCAACCTAAATCACCATCATTAGTTTCAACAGAAGGGTCATTTGAATATTCCTTAGCAAAAGCTTTCATTTTCTTTGGTTGCTTTTTAAGAACTTTAAGTAGGCTATCTTGAAGAGCCAATGCCTGCTCACGTGTTCTTGTAACTTCCGGACGAGCATTATAAGCTCCAACATAAGATATAAGAACATGAGTTGCTTTCATTGAATCAGGGCGCTGTCCGATATCCATTAAACGACCAACATGAAAATTATTGTTTAATTGATAAGGTTCAGAAACTGTTCCAATTTCGCTATTAAACATTAAAGAGTCAATTTGTACAGGTAGTTGTCCTTCAGATTTCCAGCTTGTATCGATTGACTGATCAGAATTAACTTTTACGAATCTTGCAACATCTACAGTTTCTTTAAAATCATTTGCAATTTCACTGATATCTCTTCTAGCATTTTCAATATCCTTTTGTGAAGGAACGATATTAAATACTACATACTCAATATCCCTTGAAGCTTTTTGCTTATAGTTCTCTTTGTTTTCATTGTAATATGCTCTGTAGTCGTCATCGGTAGGATTAAACAAACTATCTTTAATATCAACATATTTCGCTGCAACATATTCAATGGTTGCTTTATCATTTTGCTCAGCATAATATACTTTAGCAAATTCAGCAGGAACATAATATCCTTTTCCAACAAGGGTGTTGAATTTTTGTCTTAATCTATCATCTTTAATATACTTCTCAAATCTAATCCATTGTTGCTTAGCTTCTTCAGGAAGAGTTTCCATATTTTGAAGATAGTTAACAACTAGATTTCTGTCATATTGATTAGTATTAGGATCAGTAAAATACTGAATAATTAATGGATGTGGATTTGGTCCTTGAATTAGGTCAAATAACTCATCACTTGTTACTGAAAGTCCAAGTGCTTCATATTGTTTGTCCATAATAACTCTATGCACCAAATCATTCCAAGTTTGTTCTTTAACTGAGAAAATCTCATCAACAGAAAGTCTATCTTTTTGCTGCTGTTGCATTGTTGCTGTGATATTTCTTTCAGCTTCAAAATTGAAATCCATAATTGTGATTTCTTCTCCTTCGATTTCACCAACATTAATGTTGCGTGAACCTCCACCACCTTTTGCAAAATCTCCAAGAATAAATGCTGCAAGCGCAACGCCTATTACTACCACAAGAAAGGTTGAATGCTTCCTAATATTTCCAATTGCTGCCATTATAAAACTTTTAAAAAATTGAGGTGCAAATGTACAAATGTATCTTGAAGTATGAAAAAAAAATTTCCATTAAAAACTTACTGCCAAATAGTTGTCGGATTATAAAGAATTTTTCAACAACCGATTGTGAGTATTTTTTCTCAAAAGCTTTGAAATTAAAGGCTTTCACGAGATTAGGAAATCCTGAAATAAAATTTAGAAATACAGCTCACCGGACTAACTATGTGCATATTCCACTGAATATATAGCACCTAATTAGTAAGTAAGCTAT
>CALCGQ010000214.1 GCA_937901015.1 uncultured Bacteroidota bacterium
TCAGGCTTGTGGGATTCTGAAGATTACCATCGCCAAGAGCTTCCCACAATACTGAAGTATAGTTTTCTGCATTTCCCTGCACAAAGAATGGATAATCTGCACAAGCACTGGTATCATTACCTGCCAAAGCTATGGGAGAAAGTAGGTCTCCTCCAAGTGAAAGAGAAGCAATTCTTGTGGCCCAACCAGATTGGATATATTCAGTAGTAAACCAAAAGGTAGTATCATCAACAGGGTCAACCGACATATAACTATAATCACCCCATCGGGCAGAACCTCCTTGTGAACCGGCACCACCTATTATGGTTATTTCATCAATATCCATTTCTCCCAATGGAGAATCAGCTAATCGACCAGTATACCTAATTGATGGATAAATCGAATCACTTGTAACCGAATATCCCAATGCAATGTCTCCATTAGCATTCATCGCTAAAGAAGCCATCCATCTACTTAAATTATCTTCTGGAGCATATGTACCTTCCTGATAAATATACCATTGTGTTTGACCATCATCCCTTCTAAGTTCATACCAACGCACCCCTGCCCTAGCACCAAGCTTAACTGTATGGTTAATTGTCATTGACTCATGAGTTCCAAAATTTCTGTATTTCAATGGATACATTGAATATTTTGACAATGGATCCAGTTTTTGTGATGAATTAGGTTGAGGCAGTTGGTTTCTATTTCCTGGATCAAAAAAGTCAAACGGGGTAACTGTTAAGTCATCCCAAAGACTAAAACTTGAATTTGTAGGATCATTCCAATCAACTTCAAAACTAAAAACTTCCAAAGTTTGTGGTACCCCGTATTTATTCAAATTAACAACCCAGTTTGGAGAACCCGATGGAGGCATCATAGTTCCATCAAAATCAGAAGTATTTGTTCCATATTGGTCAGAAAATGGGCCAAACTCTACAACACGAGCATTTGGACTACCAATAAGCATAGAATCCTTTTCGAAGGCAACTATTGTTGATCCGGCATAACCTCCATCAAACATGTTATATGTGGCATAATAACCATCAGGCCAACTGCTGAATTTTGGATAATCATTAAAAATACTGTATTGGAAAGCATACCTATAATAGGCGCCAAGAGGATCTGGTGTTTCACTTACGGCTATTAGCTCCCAATAACTACCATCACTAGTATTTACAGCAAATTGTGTGGCAATCCACCTATCTTCAATTTCATCATATATCACAATTGGGTCGCCATCATTGGTGCCTGTCCATGGACCAACAAAACCATTCCAAAGTGTACTATTATCAACTGGTCCATAAAGAAGATTACCCTGCTTATCCCATATTGCAAATGAAACATTTACCATTTGAAAATAATGATTAGGACCAACATCACCATCAGTATCTGGAGGAGTTAGTGCTGTAATTCTTCCAACTCCGGCAAAGTTTTGAATTGGACCATTAACTCCACGATTACCCATTGTTTTTTGCTGAGCGATATCTTGTTCTGGTGGTGTAAAATTTGCAAATAACTCACTCTCATCTCTGTTATCATTTTGTACAATATTATCTTTCCAGCTTCTATCCCGTTCACCCGGAAGCACAATCTTCATATTCCGAAGTTCAGGTGTTTTGTCAGCATAATATGCTTTTCTAACTTTGGGAAGACTAGAGTTATAGTTTTGACCGATTGTAACAATCGGCAATAGCCCCATTAATAAAAATACAGTTGTAATTTTTAAGATCATAGAATTGATATTTGAAATTTTGTAGTAGTTCTTTTCACAACAAATATAATACAATACGAAACCTTAAAACAAATACATATGTAATTAACAATTTTGTAACTTATTCAATCCTACGTAATTTGACCAACCAATACCACTAAATATATAACAAATTTCATATTTTTGTAATTAAACCATATTCCTAATCATGAAAAAAGTCACACTCATATTATTAGTATTAATAATATCAGGCTCTATTTCAAGCCAGGATATTCCAGACCTTAATGAGATAATTCCATCCTATTATGGAATAAATAATACTGACGATCAAGTATTGCTGCTTGATTCAGGAAATGCACATTTCTTTGTGTTCTCCTCAGTAGATTCTATTCTTATGCTCAAGAGTTATTTTGATTTTGATGATAATGGCCTATTAATTCAAGACTCTAGTATTATGCTACTATCTGACATTCTGGAATGGGTATATTCGGATAAAAATGTAATGGAATATAACTCTCATAAAGCTCTAATTATGGAAACGGTATATATTGGCGATTGGACTAACCCCATATGGTATGAAGATGAAAGGATGATCTACCATTACCCTCAAGGAGATACTCTTATAAAATATGAACTGATGAACAATTGGGATCAAATTACATCATCCTGGGAAAACTCTGATAGTAGTTACTATATTTACAATATTGACGGAATGGCCGAGCATGAATTTGAATATCATTGGGATCATGATCTATATATTTATCAGAAGAGGTATAAACATAATTATGTTTACGATAATTTACTATTAACAAGCGATACAATATTCTCCTATTGGAATGGTTTTGAGGAATATAGTAGCCTTAAACTTTATGATTATGATAGTAATGGAAATAGGATAAAAAGAGAATCACTATTCTGGAATGGAACTTCTAATTTCTTACCTGGGGAAAAGCATGAGTATAACTACGATGTCAATAATAATAGAACAAAAACAATAAGATTCGATTGGGATACTGATAATTCTTCCTGGTTCAAAATAGAGGAGACTCATTTATATTATGATGAAGAGAATAACTTAGACATGGTTATGTACTGGGAATTAGATGATATAGGAACTATGGAGAAACAGTGGTCTTATAAGTTTTTCTATAGTTACCATACAGTTGTTGGTAAAGAAGAAGAACAGCCAATCAAGTCTTTTTCTGCTTTCCCAATTCCCAGTAATGGAGTTCTTAAGATAAATTCATCCCATACTCAAGAATTACTCTTAATGGATATTAATGGGAAAATTATTAAACGATTATATGTAAACGCAGGAATACTTAAACTAGATCTATCAAATCTAGTTAGTTCAGTATATTTACTCATATCAGAAGATGGAAGTTATCAACAGAAAATAGTAATTCAATAGGTATAATAAAGTTATTGATCACTTATTAATTCACAAAAATAATCAACCAATATGCCTTTTTTTGTTTTATGGCACAAAAAAACTCATGAACATAATAATTCAATGTCCATGAGTCCTCTGTATTTTATTAGAATTCTATAGTTTCATACTCAGACCAATAGTAGACCCAACACCTGTTCCACCACCTAATTCAAGGTTTAGTCCCCATTTTTCACTCCAATACCATCTTCCACCTGCATGGATACCAATATTTGGAAGAAAATCATCTCCAAAATCAAAACCTACATGTGCTCCTGCATAAAAATCCCAATTACTTGGAATACCAAGTAGGTAGTTAAAGTGGTAGTCCCCCTTTACAAGAGCTCCAACTTTAAAATCGTCATCAATTTTCACATTCACTACCGGAGTAATTGTAATATCTTTATGTATGGCAAAGTCCATTGAAACATAAACGGGAATACCATTTCCAGAAAAACCAGAACCAAAATTAAGCTGTTTTTGACCTTTTGCCAGTGGAGCTACACCACCTTTTTGTGCCATTAAACCTGCTGAAGCAAGAGAAACTAATACTATAAGTACAATTTTTTTCATTTTTAATTTTTAAAGTTAAATTGGATTTGCAACTTTGTAATAAGTCGGCAAAAGTATATATTATTTAGAATAATTACAAATAGATAATTTGGTCAAGTATCTTCTAGTTACTAAAACACATCAATATACCTAAATCAAGCATTATTTCTGATAATATTATGTAGTTTATCCATAAATTCTTAAACATACAAAGAAGGGTCATAAACAAATACAACCCTTCATAACCAAAACCAAATCTTATTAGCTGTGTTTATAATTATGTTTCTTCTTAGCTACTATTCTATACCTGAAATAAATTGGTGTGTAAGTGCATCAGCCAATCCAGTTGTTATGGAACTTACCTCTTCCACAAAAGGAATGGGGTTAACCATCATTACATTTTCAACTTTCTTATTAGCACTGCCAGTCCAATAATAGCTGCTTTCACTTTCATCGATAGTTTTAAAACCATCTGGAGAAATCCATCCATCATTATTACCTTCCAGAGGTTCTGTTTGATAGAAACTTCCTGTTGTTGGTTGGGTTGTTTTCGTTGACGGTGCAAGGGTTATCAGATTACCATTGTAAATACTTAGATATGGTGTTGCTTTTACTTTTGCTGATGTGCTAAAATAACCACCTTTCCCACTCATATCAACGAAACTGGCATTGAATGAATACCCTACAACTAACGCATCAAGTTCGTTTGCTAGCTTGAAATATACTTTCCAAGGTGCTCCACCTTTCGTTAGCACATCTTTTTTGGCATCGTTATATACTACCAGTTTATTTGCAGGTCGAACACTTACAAGTTTATTCAACCCTCCGTCGCCATATCGAACAGGCTCAACTTCAGATGCATTGGCAGCTACAATACGCTTTCCAGATTCTTTATTCTTGTAAAGTTCGGTGGCCATTACTTCTGCATCAGATACTACTTCATACCCGAGTTCAGTATATATTTGTGCTATTCTTTCATATATTTCGGCCACAGCATTTTGGTATGTACCGAAATCAATTCCTCCAAGGTTTGCTTCCATTTTAGCCTTAGACGATCCATGACCAAGTCCACCATATGATGTTTTCGAATACTTTGAAAACACTTGCTGGTTTATCACTACATCTGCTATAAATACTCTTTTCACATCAGAATATCTCTTTTTAACAGGACCTGGTATTTTACCTTTTGCAAGATCACTGAAATCAAAGGAGCTCCAATTTGTCTTCTTATCTTTCTTTTTTGAAATTGCATTAACTTCTGTGGAAAACGACATAACCACGAAAATCACAGCCATATACGTTATTGTTTTTTTCATCTTTTTGATTAGTTATTAATTCTATTCCAAAGCAAATTGTCCATACCAACCCATACCTTCATATGGCTGAACATTAACTTCATTAAACACACCGTCATTTGTTTCACTTACATTATAACAGATGTTTCTATCACAATCATCCTTAAAGAAGTAATTTGTCTGGCTTAAACCAGCTCGGTAAGCAGGATTTCTAAGAGTTATACACTCTTCACCCTCAATTTCAACAATTAATTCGTTATTAGATGTTAAAGTAAATTTTGCCTTTTGTCCATTTGAAAAAGGTGAATTTGCTTCTGCATAAGCATACACGGTTTGAAATTCACTTTGTATTCCCGTTGGAATAGTTGCTGCAGTTTCATCTGAAAGTAAGGATGGTTCGCACACAGGTCCAGAGCATGCGGTTGGTCCTGAATCAGGATCTTCATTATCCTTCTTACATGCAGCTGAAAGAACCAACAAAGAAATACAGAGTATTAATATTCTTTTCATAATACAATCTTTTTTTCCTAAGGATAAGTGAATTAAAATGTAGCGTTAAACTGGCCATCAGTTATCTGTTTGGTATCACCATTGGTGTTATACCCAGTGAAACTAAATGTACCTACTACTTTCGAACTAGTAAGTTCTGTAACGGTAATAGTTCCTGTTCCTAGGATACCATTTGCAACATAGGTATCATTCTGGCCAATACCTTCTGTCCATCTAAGCTGGTTCTGTAAACCGGCTGACACTTCATAAGTACCTGGGCCTGTTGCACCATATAATATAACAGATGCTTGATGAGCTTGAGAATCACTTCCAGTTACATTTACTACTCCATTTGTGTTAACTCCAACAACTGCTAAAGATGCGTCCCAAGATGTACCGTCATATTTTAATGTCAAAGTTCCACTGCCACCAG
>CALCGQ010000215.1 GCA_937901015.1 uncultured Bacteroidota bacterium
CCGGAGGTAATGCATTAAGTAGAATCTCCGGATTTTTTTATATTTACAGATTCAACAACTCAAATATCAGATGAAGAAAAGCATTTTAATTATCTGGATAACATTAATAACAATAACTACATCATCATTTGCTCAGAATGATTCGATTGTACAGGATAGTTTATTTAGCCTTGCTAAAAAAAATGTACTTAAATGGAATCTAACACCAATGATATGGAGTGTTAGTAATATTAATTTATCATATGAGCGTGTTACTTCGCCTAATGGCTCATTTTCCATTAATGCCGGGTATTTTGTACTTCCATCATTTGGGTTATATGATAGCATTAACATTACCAGAGCCAATAAGAAATGGGGTTTTAGTGTGTCGGGAGATAAAAGATTCTATTTCAAGAAGAGAAATAAAAACTTTGCCCCAGATGGATTATATTGGGGTATTTTCGGATCCATCCATTATTATGACTTCGAAAATAATTTTGAGATAGCAAATAGTGATATTGCTAAAGGAAACTTAAAATTAAATGGTAACTTTGGAATGATAAGTGCAGGGGTTGAACTGGGTTACCAATTTGTATTTAAAAATAATCTAACCGTTGATTTAATATTTATTGGGCCTTCACTATCATCCTATACTGCAAAACTAGAAATAGATGGAGACCTTAAAGTTGATGAAGACAGCGAATATATAAAAGCAATATATGATGTCATAATCGGTAGGTTCCCTGGAGCTGATAAATTAATAGATGAAAAGCAAATAAAAGATAATGGCACTTTATTCAGTGTGGGACCTGGCTTACGTTATATGATCCAAATAGGATATAGATTTTAAAAAACAACACTTACTTATGAAAAAAATTACTACAATTATACTTTCCCTTTTATTTTTATCAAGCGGAGCATTTGCTCAGATACAAATTCAAAACCCTGGTTTTGAGTCATGGGAGGATGCAGGAACGGTAGAAGATGAACCAGTTAACTGGAATTCCATAAAAACATCTGATGATCCATTTTACAACAATCTTGCACCTGTAGTTTGGGGAAGAAGTGATGATGCACATTCTGGAAATTATTCTCTTAGCTTATTCAATGTTGGTAGCCTAGTAATTGCAACTGGTACTATTTGTAATGGCAGATATCACACACAGTTACCCGCCGATTCCAGCTATGTGTTCACAGATCCAAATGATGACCAGTGGAATAGTCCTATCAATGCACGTCCAGATAGTGTAGTAGGCTGGTATAAATGCAATGCCACTGAAGGTGATCATGGCACCATTAAATTTATGTTGCACAATGGATATGCTAAAATTCCTGGTGATGAAGATGCCAGTATTGCAATTGCACAATGGGATATGCCAACAATTGAAATAACAGAATGGACTAGATTTTCAATTCCATTCGTTTACACATCAAATGAAACACCTCAGTATTACCTTTCAATATTAACATCGGGAAATGGTGTAGACGCCTTACTTGGTAGCACAGCAAAATTTGATGATCTTGAGTTTATTTACAATGGAAATTCCGTAAGTGAATTACCAGTTAAAGATCTAAGTATTTATTTAAAAAATTCAAGCCTTGTAATAAACCCGATTAATAATAATAATAATAATAGCAAACCATTTGAGTTTTCAATTCAGGATATCAATGGTAAGGTTGTATATTCCAGCAAATTATTATTAACAGAGATGAATAGTATTGATATTAGTAATCTTAATAGTGGCATTTATATTGCTACTGCATCAAATTCTGATGTAATATATATGAATAAGGTTATGATCCTAAAATAATCGCTTAATTCAAAGTCAACACCAAAGCAAATTATGATTCATATATCTGATACTCTCTTTTTCAAACTTACTATTACCTTACTTTTTATCCTTATTGGTCTATCATTTTTCGGACAAAACAATGGAGTATTATCTGGAAGAGTAATTGATAAAGCTACCTCAGAATCGCTTGTTGGTGTTAATATTTTTCAGAAAAAAGATATGACCATTGGTACTACTACTGATTTCAATGGTTACTATTCATTATCACTTGCACCGGGAAAATACATAATCACAGTTTCCTTTACCGGTATGAAATCTCAAACCATTGAGATAACAATCGAGGAAGGAGAAAATCAGCAGCTAAATATTGAAATGGAACCGTTTAGCACTCAATTTGACGAGGTAATTGTTCGTGCCGGTAAGTTTGATAAAGCCATAGAAAATCAAACTGTTTCCATTGAGATTATGAGTCCAAGGCTAATTGAAGCAAGAAATACAGAATCCGTTGAAACAATCCTGGATATGGTACCTGGGTTGACCATACTAGATGAGGAACCACAAATTAGAGGCGGAAGTGGTTTTACCTTCGGTGTTGGTAGTAAAGTAGCAGTTTTTATTGATAATCTACCTGTAACCGCTGGAGATGCAGGAAAAACTAACTGGTCATTAATACCCGTTGAGAATATTAAACAGATTGAAGTTGTTAAAGGAGCTTCATCAGTGCTTTCAGGCGCATCTGCATTGAGCGGAGCTATATATATCCGAACCAACTATCCAGGTCTACAACCTCAGACTAAAATTAAACTTCATGGCGGATTCTACTCAGCTCCAAGAGGACCGGCATCACAATGGTGGGACGGTGTAAATTATACTTCTGGAGCCAGTTTTCTGCATTCTCAACAGATAAACAAAGGTCAAACCGATCTTGTTATTGGAGGATTAATATCAGCTTCATCAAGTTATATAGGAGCTCCTGTTCCAGGGCCATATGTTGTCGACACTATTAACTTAAGTGATAGTGATATGGCTAATCGTAAGGCAAGGATTAATTTCAATCTGCGCCATAGATCAAAAAAGATCACTGGTCTGGACTATGGACTTAACGGTAATTTCATGTATAATAAATCAAGTACTGTTTTTGCATGGCTTGATGATACAACTAACTTTTACAGAGCATATCCTGGTGCCGTACTCCTATCGAATAATACTACATTCTATCTTGATCCCTATGTGAACTTTTATTCAGACATGGGCTTTAAGCATGAGTTTACCAATCGGATAATGTATTCCAATAATGAAGCAAATAACGATCAGTCCACAATGTCAGTTTTTGTTTATAATAATTACCAATTTGCCAGAAGCTTTAAGAACCTAGGCAATTTGGACTTTATAATTGGAGCAACTAGTCAGTACACATATTCATATGCTAATATGTATCAGGCTTCTGGTTCTCCGGAGAATTATTTATGGAATACATCAGTATATCTTGAAATGGAAAAGAAAGTTGGGAGTATTCTAAACTTTTCAGCGGGTGTTCGTTTGGAGAATTATTGGATTAATGATAGCATAAAGGATAGCAAACCCATCTTTAGATTAGGTACCTCCTTAAAACTGGGTCAGGAAACATATCTGCGAGCATCAGTTGGTCAAGGATACAGATTTCCAACCATAACAGAAAGATATATTAAAACAACTGTTGGGAGCTTTGGTGTTTTTGACAACCCCGACCTTATTCCTGAAACAAGCTGGAACTCTGAAATTGGGCTAAAACAAGGTTTTAAGTTCGCCAACTATTACGGATATTTTGATGTTGCCCTATTCTATCAGGAGTATAATAATACAATAGAATACCTTTTCGGATTCTGGGATTCAACCTATACATTTGCAATGGCAGGCTTTAAGTTTGTAAATACTGGCAAATCTAAAGTAACCGGAATTGATATTTCATTAACTGGACAGTTAAAGGCTGGCGACAAAATATCCATAAATACTCTATTTGGATATACTTATGTACTCCCCGTTACCCTAGAACCTACATATGTATTTACAAAGGACTACAACCCGGGTGGCAGTAAAGATTTCTCTTATGAATCAACCAGTGTTGATCCAAGTCGGAATATATTAAAATACAGATTTTTGCATACCGTGAAAATGGATATTGAGTTTAATTATAGTAGGTTCTCTGTGGGGTTAAGTATGAAGTATTTTAGTAAAATTGAAAATCTTGATCAGGCAATTTTTGATTTTGAGGATGCCACAGTGGCAACGGGAGGATCCACCCAGGCTATACTTTATAGAAAATATTATGAAAATCATAACAATGGCAATGTGGTGCTGGATGGACGCGTTAGTTATGAGATTGGAATCAGACATAAATTAGCTGTAATATCAACAAATATGTTAAATAGGATGTATTCCCTAAGACCTCTAAAGGCTGAACCCATGCGGAATATTACACTTCAATATATATTAACTCTTTGACAATTCCATTTGTACGTTTGATTTGAGTAAAATTTAGGCCGGTTGGCTTTTATAAAATCCTATATTTTCCTATATTTGCATATTATTTTAATTAAATCTAAATTAAAATGCCGCATTATCAAACTCGTGGTGAAGTTCCTGAGAAAAGACATATCGTAATGAGAAAACCCTCCGGCGAACTTTATGCCGAAGAGCTAGTATCATCCGAAGGCTTTTCAGATGTTTACTCAATTATATACCACAATCATCCACCAACAAAGGTTCTGAAGATAGATGAACCTATTGATGTTACTCCTGAAATTGCTCTGACCAAAAATCTGCAAAACAGAGCTTTCAAAGGCTTTAAGGTTAAGCCAACAGATGATTACTTAGAAAGCAGAAAGATTGTTCTAACCAATGAAGATGTTAATATCATATTGGCGTCTCCTTCTAAGTCAATGACTGACTACTTTTTTAAAAATGCACAATCTGATGAGATGATTTTCATTCATGAAGGTAGTGGCATATTATTATCTATATATGGGGAATTATCTTTCAAAGAAGGTGACCACATAATAATTCCTAGGGGTACTATCTATCAGTTTAAATTTGATGGATCTGACAACCGATTGTTTATTGTTGAGTCAAATCAACCTTTGAGATTTCCAAAAAGGTATATGAATAAATCTGGTCAGTTACTTGAACACTCACCATTTCACGAAAGGGATATTAAAACTCCTCAAAAACTAGTATCATTTGATGAAACAGGTGATTTTCTTGTTAAAATAAAGAGAAGCAATATGATATATCCATATCATTACCATACACATCCCTTTGATGCTGTTGGTTGGGATGGGTATTTATATCCATTCACATTCTCCATATACAATTTTGAACCAATTACAGGGCGTATACATCAGCCACCACCAGTACACCAAACATTTGAGACTTCAGCAATGGTTACTTGTGCTTTTGTTCCCCGTTTATATGATTACCACCCACAATCTATACCTGCTCCCTACCATCATAGCAATATCGACTCCGATGAGGTACTTTATTATGTAGATGGCGATTTCATGAGCAGAAATAATATTGAGCGCGGACAAATTACACTGCACCCTATGGGAGTTCCGCATGGTCCACATCCCGGAGCAATTGAAAGAAGCATAGGGCAAAAAGAAACAAATGAATATGCCGTAATGGTGGATACTTTCAAACCTCTAAATCTCACTAAGGCTGCAGTTGATATAGAAGATGCTGATTATTACAAGAGCTGGATGTACTAATAAACTAAATTAAAAGAAACTAAAGAAAATGGAAAATATTTCTAAATGTTTGCCAATTAATGGCACTGATTACGTTGAATTTTATGTCGGAAACGCTAAGCAAGCTGCTCATTTTTATCAATCAGCTTTTGGATTTCAACCAATTGCATTTGCAGGACTTGAGACTGGTCTTACTGACAGAGTATCATATGTGTTAAAACAAGATAAGATAACTTTCGTACTAACCGGAGCTCTCACTCCCGATTCAGAAGTTGCTGTTCACCACAAGAAACATGGTGATGGTGTTAAAGTTATCGCTTTATGGGTTGATGATGCCACCAAAGCATTTGAAGATACTACCAGTAAAGGTGCAGAAGTTGACTTTGAACCTATTACCAAATCTGATGATAATGGTAAAGTAGTATTATCATCCATCAAAACTTACGGCGAAACCGTTCATACTTTCGTAGAAAGAAAAGACTATAATGGCATTTTTATGCCAGGTTTTATTGAGTGGAAACCTGAATACCAACCTGAAGATACAGGTTTGCTTTATGTTGATCATATAGTTGGTAATGTTGACTGGAATGAAATGGATAAAGTTGCCAGTTATTACCGTGATGTTATGGGTTTTGAACAACTTATTTCATTTGATGACAAAGACATTTCAACCGAGTTTACCGCACTGAAAAGCAAGGTAATGGCGAATGACAATATGAGAATTAAGTTCCCAATTAATGAACCTGCCAAAGGAAAGAAAAAGTCACAGGTTGAAGAATACCTAGATTTCTACATGGGATCAGGTCCTCAGCACCTTGCCCTAGCAACTGATGATATTGTAGCCACAATTGATGCACTAAGAAAACGCGGTGTAGACTTTTTACATGTACCCGATACTTATTATGATAATATCACTGATCGAATTGGAGAAATTGATGAGGATATTGAAGTGCTTAAAAGAAATAAAATTTTAATTGATCGTGACGATAAAGGATATCTATTGCAGTTGTTCTCCAAACCTGTTGAAGACAGACCTACTTTCTTTTTTGAGATTATTCAGAGAAAAAATGCAGTATCCTTCGGAAAAGGTAATTTCCAAGCTTTATTTGAAGCAATTGAACTTGAGCAACAAAGCAGAGGAACACTTTAGTTTATACAAAACTGATCAAAAAATAAATAAATGATAGAAGCCAATAACCCATCATTAAAAACATGGATAGAAGTAGCTAAGGAAAGTGACTTCCCTATTCAAAATATTCCATTTGGTATTTTTGCACCTGAAGGAAAAACCCCACGACCAGCTTCAAGGATCGGAGACACGGTAATTGATTTAAGTGCTTTATGTGATAATGGTTTCTTTGATGATCTTGAAATAGATAATTATGGTGTGTTTTATTCACCTGTTCTAAATGATTTCATCGAACTTGGCAAACCTATTTGGTCAGCCGTAAGAAATAGAATATCCGAAATATTTTCACTGAATAATAAAGAGTTACTTAATAACGAAGTAGCTAAGAAATCGATCCTTTATGGTATTGATAAGGTAGATATGTTGCTGCCTGTTGAGATTGGAGATTATACTGATTTTTATTCAAGCATTGAACACGCTACGAATGTTGGTATTATGTTTCGTGATCCGGAAAATGCATTATTACCAAACTGGAAACATATTCCAGTTGGATATCATGGAAGAAGCTCATCAATAGTTGTTTCTGGTACGAATATTCATCGCCCAATGGGTCAAACCAAAGCTGATGATGCCCTAGCACCAACATTTGGACCTTCAAGACTAGTTGACTTTGAATTGGAAACAGCATTTATTACAGGAAAAAATTCAAAACTTGGAGAGCACATTACTGTTGATCAAACAGAAGATTACATATTTGGTATGGTATTATTTAATGATCTATCAGCAAGAGATATTCAAAAATGGGAATATGTACCACTTGGGCCATTTTTAAGTAAAAGTTTTGGATCAGTAATATCACCATGGATTGTAACTATGGAGGCATTGGAACCATTTATGGTTGATGGACCTAAACAGGATCCAGCAGTACTCCCCTATCTTGATTTCGAAGGAAAAAAGAATATCGATATTAGTTTACAAGTATCATTAACTCCTGAAGATGGAGAAGATACCATAATCTGTAATTCCAACTTCAAGTATATGTATTGGAATATGAATCAGCAACTTGCACATCATACAATCAACGGTTGCAATATAAATATTGGTGATATGTATGGCTCAGGAACTATTTCTGGTCCAACGCCTGATTCATACGGATCGATGTTAGAACTTAGCTGGAAAGGTACCAAACCTATCAAACTCAAAGATGGGACTGAAAGAAAGTTCATACAGGATAACGATACCATCACAATGAGAGGATCTGCCACAAATGGTGATTTAAGGATTGGTTTTGGTGAATGCACAACAAAAATATTACCAGCTAAACTAAAATAGCATGTTGCAAATAGATCCAAATAAACTTGAGAATCCGAAATTATTTAAAATAATACAGGCAGGAGTGGCTCCACGGCCAATTGCATTTGCTGCTACAATTGATAAGGATGGAAATCACAACTTGTCACCATTTAGCTTTTATAATGCTTTTGGTGTAAACCCAACAACTTTAATTTTTTCTCCGGCCAGAAGAGGACGTGATAATACTACGAAGCACACATTTGATAATATTAAGGAAGTACCAGAAGTTGTAATTAATGCCGTTTCATATGACATGGTTCAACAAATGAGTCTGGCAAGTACTGAATATCCAAAAGGTGTTGACGAATTTGTTAAAGCAGGTTTTACTTCTGTTGATTCTAAGATTATTTCTCCACGAAGGGTTGCTGAGTCACCTCTTCAATTTGAATGTAAGGTTAGAGATATCATTGAAACCAGTGGAAAACCTGGATCGGGCAATTTAATTATTTGTGAGATTGTCTTCATCCATATCAATGAGAAGATACTTGATATAAATGGAGATATTGATGTTGACAAGATTGACCTTGTTGGCCGTATGGGTGGTGATTACTATGTCCGTACATCTGGAGACGCTAAGTTTACAGTTCCTAAACCTCTTACAAAACGTGGAATTGGAATTGATTCATTACCCGAAAAAATAAGATTTAGCAGCTATCTTACAGGAAATGATCTTGGTCAATTGGGGAATATTGAACAACTTCCTTCACAAGAAGAGATCAATAATTATCATTCAAAAAACGAGACTAACATACATATATCCTCAGAAGAAGAAAAGCACGAGTTTGCCCATAGTTTGATTAGCACAGGCAAAGTTAATGAAGCTCTTATGTTGCTTCTTGGATAAAACTAAAGAGTAACCTTACGGCAGAAAACCTATTAGCATCTTAGGATTTCTATTTTGATCTCGCTACAAAAGACAGAAAGTCATAATTCAAAATATCTTTCCGTCTTCAATAGTCACAAGTTAGACAATGTAATTTTTGTAAACAATTATTTCTAAAATTACATTACCACTTAATTAATCTTAGTGGCAGTAGTTGTTGTTGTACTTACAATATTGGCTGGAATTTTAACACCTCTTTGCTCAATATCCAAAGCAAGTTCAATATCTAATGTTGAAGTAATAAGCATTCCTGTTTTAACATCCACTGTCATTTCACCTACTGTGGCTCCCTCTAGATTTATTTGCTCACCTTGAATTTCATTTCCGGATAAATTACCTTCTAAACCAATGACAGCATGCTTACGATTAGCCTTTAACAGTGTATACTTCATATGAACTTTCATATCATTATCCTTTAGAGGGTTGATGTCTGTCTCCCAACTATCGCCAATACTAACTTTACCTTCAGGATAAACTGCATAAGTATTACCAGAAGTAAGGTTATTGGTTAGCTCATCATTGTCGGTAAGTTCGCTAATATCCATTTCCTGAATATTACCCTTATTATCCATTGCAATCTTAGCGGTTTTGCCTATTATCTTGTTCATTTCTTTTGCAACTTCAGCAGTCATTCCTGTCCATGTTGTTGAATCATCAGAATCATAACTAATTTCCATTCCAAAAATTTTCTGATTCATCTTAATGGCGTCGAACAAAATACTTTTGTCAATAATGTTATCTTCAATTCCATCAACCACAGATGTCATTTTAAAGGTCATAACCTGCTCAAGAGTCATGGTTGTGCCACCTGCTTCAAAAGATATGTCTTGATTAAGGTCGCTCACAAATTCGTACTTATCTCCGGTTTCCAGATTATACTTAAGTTCTACACTTTTTTGTGCTACTAAGCTTATATTGCTTATTAATAAAAATGATACTAGTGTTACTAATACACTGATTGTCTTTGATTTCATACTATTATTATTTATTATATTTCATTTTTAAAATGGGGTATCATCATCATTCATGGAATTCATTTTCGATGGGAAGCTCTTCATACCTGCACTTACATCATCAGCTGAAAATCCTTGACCACTATCTGAATAATCCTCAAACCGAGCAAAATCAGCTACAAATCTTAGTTTCACATCACCAACAGATCCGTTTCTATGCTTGGCAATAATTACTTCTGATACTCCCTGAGTTGGAGAACCATCTTCAAATGTGTCTATTTTATAATATTCAGCACGATATATGAAAAGAACAAGGTCGGCATCCTGCTCAATGGCACCAGACTCACGTAAATCAGATAGAATCGGTCTCTTCGCCTGCCCTGGTCGTGTTTCCACAGCTCTACTTAACTGGGACAATGCCAATACTGGAACATTTAACTCCTTTGCCAAAGCTTTTAAGGACCTTGAAATCTGACTAATTTCCTGTTCTCTGTTCCCTTTATTATCTGAACCACCACTCATTAACTGAAGGTAGTCGATGAATATCATTTGAATATCATGTTGTTGTTTTAGACGTCTACACTTGGCTCGTAATTCAAATATTGTTAATGCAGGTGTATCATCAATAAACATTTTTGCCTCAACAAGGTTTGCAACTTTATCAGTTAATTGCTGCCACTCATAACTTTGTAGATCTCCTCTTTTGAGCTTATCAGATTTTAGCTCAGATTCACTGGATATCAGTCTTGTAACTAATTGCACAGCAGACATCTCTAGAGAGAAAAATGCAATTGGCTTATTAAACTCCACAGCAATATTTCTCGCCATATTTAAGGCAAGAGCTGTTTTACCCATTGATGGTCGTGCAGCAAGAATAATTAAATCTGATTTTTGCCACCCACCTGTAATCCTATCGAGATCAACGTATCCAGAAGGTACACCTCGCATGTGTTCATCTGAATTTTTAGCATTCTCAATATCAGTAATAGCCTGTTTTATCAATGAGGGCATATCTTCAAAACTCCTACGTAAGTTGGATTCTGAAACTGAAAACAGGTTCTGTTCGGCCTTATCCAGTAAATCAAAAACATCAGTGGTATCTTCAAATGCATCTTTAATTATCACTGAGGATATCCTTATTAATTCTCTTTGAATATGCTTCTGAAGTATAATTCTGGCATGATATTCCACATTCGCAGTGGAGGCAATTCTACTGGTTAACATTGTTATATAATATGGACCGCCTACCATTTCCAGTTCACCATTACTTTTGAGTTCGTTGGTTACTGTCAAAATATCCACAGGTTCCGATTTTGCGAATAAACTTGAAATGGCTCCCATTATCTTTTTATGGCTATCCTTATAGAAAACAGCAGGTGAAAGAATATCAATAACAGCTGAAACCGCATCTTTTTCGAGCATCATTGCGCCCAATACAGCCTCTTCAAGATCAACAGCTTGAGGCTGTACTTTACCATGTTCTGCAAGTTGTTGAGCATTAATATTAGTATTCTTTGAAAGCTTCGTTCTGCTCACATCTTTTTTCACTTCTTCCATGCGACCAAAATTACAAATATTGGGTTTCGGTTAATAAAGTGTTAATAACTATTTTTAGAGAAATGGTTAAAAGTATTAACCTTAAAACGCCATTACTGTATAAACCTCTAACTCAACACAATATCTGATTCTGGAATTAAATCCATCCCTAAATACCGCCTCATTAATTGAGCTATTGTCACCACATCTTTTTGGCAATATTCCACTATTCTTTCTAAATTTTTATCATTCCAATATACATGACCAACCATTGATCCATCAATATCATCTTTTGGAGTTGGAATATTAAAAACAGCACACAAAAGTTCAAGCGATGTATAATGCTTATAGTCACCAAATTTCCACAACTCCATTGTATCCAAATGTCTTACCTCCCAAGGCTTCTTTCCTGCCATATTTAGAACTTCAGGAATTGCTAAACCAAGTATCAACATTCTTCTGGCAATATATGGAAAGTCAAATTCCTTACCATTGTGAGCACAGAGCAGACAATAACTGTTATCATAGTGGTTATTTAACATATCTGCAAATTCCTGTAAAAGGATCTTCTCATCATCACCATAAAATGATTTTACACGAAATTCTCTTCCATTAACAAATCCACATGAAATACAAACAATCTTACCAAATTCAGCATATATACCAGCACTATTATATAGTTGATCTGCTGTTGAATCTGGTTTATTCCTTTTGATAATTTCTGCTTTCTTTTCCCATAGATATTTAAATCTATCATCCAACCCAGAAAAATCAGGTTTTTGTGATACGGTTTCAATATCAAGAAATAGTACATTTTCGAGTTTTAGGTTATTTAGCATGTTGTTGATATTAATTATAAAGGAGAAAAATACGAAAATTTATATTACATTCGGCATTATAATTCAAACTTAACAATTGAATACTAACTTTAAAATACTAGCAATCATAGTAATAATATCAATGGGGTATTCCTGTTCAAAGGATGAACAAATAACAGAAACTGATGTGGAGATATTCAGTCCCTTACTCAATGAATTGCTATTTCTTCCTGATACAATTATGTTAGAATTTTCTGTTTCGCAGAATAAGCCAATTGAATATATTAGAGTAAGTATTGACAACGGAAACCATGTTCCATTAACGAAAAATATATTTATAAATCCAACTAATAATACTTATACTGGCAAAATAGATTTATTGATGGATAAATTATCCGAGGCAACTACACTCCCTCCCTATTATATTCATATTGTGGTTGGTGATTTTTCTGATGTTCGCCATTATTATCATGAGATTAAATTGCAGAATAATGAATTGAAGTATACTGGATTTGTAACCATAGAAGAAAAACCTATTAACCTAGTTGAGATAAAGTTTCATAATACTGATTATGAAAGATATAGTTTGAGTGAATTAAGCGGAATATATTCAGGATCAGCAAAATCGGATTTTAGTGAACAAATATACATATCGACTCAAGTACCCGAATTAGTTACTGCCATAGATATCCATACTGGCGAACAACTTTGGCACAAGGAACCGCAACTTCCATATCCAGAATTCACAGGATTATATAGTGGTGATAACAAACTCTATTTAAGCACTGCAATTGGGCGTATTATTGGACTATCCGAGAATGAAGGCTCAACAATTTTCACAACTCCGGTACTTAAAGATACAATCCCAAGAAATATTATATCCACTGAGAATTATGTATTTGCTGATTTCACACTACGTACTTCAAATAAGAAAGTATGGACTTCTTTTTATAAACCAACGGGGATAAAATTCCTATGGTATCCTACCGATTATAATACAATTAAAATATTCCCACAAATAGGTAATAAGGCCATTATTTTCACAAATAAAGATGGATTAGGTCGTATTATATTATTTGATATTGAATCCAATATAATTAAAGATCTTATAACCATAGATAACCATAAGATCGACAATGTTTGTGAATTAGAATCGGGGCAATTCCTAATTACAGATAAAACTTCTATTTATAGTTTTAACTTATTGCATCAAACAGATAGTTGGGTATATGAAACAACAGATTCGATAAGAGATATAGATTTTGAAGAAAAAACAGGGTCAATTTTCATTGCCACATCCAATAAAGTTGAAGTAGTGGGTTATCCCAACTACAGTAATATTAAAGACCTAAGTGGTTTTAACAACCTTAAATCCATTGAGTTACTTTATACCGATTAAGTTATTAGTTAAATCTTTACTTTTGCATCATCAACTAAGCAGATTTTGATGCATTCAAATACCCATTTGTGTTGTCATTAATATCTGAATTATATCAAGAACCATAATACATGAGTGAGTTATTAAAACATTTTTCGAAGTTTAGGAAAGACATAATTGGAGATGATCTGGAATTTGAGACTCCATATGGTAGAAAGAAAATGATCTATGCAGATTGGATTGCTAGTGGTCGCCTTTTTCGCCCCATTGAAGACTTAATGACTAATGTTATTGGACCTAATATTGGTAATACACATACTGAGTCTACTGAAACAGGTAAATTAATGACCAATGCTTATCAGGTTGCACAAAAGATAATTAAAGATCATGTTGGTGCAAATGAAGACGATGTAATAATAACTGCTGGTTCAGGCATGACAACAGTTATCAATAAACTGCAAAGGATATTGGGATTGCGTAGTTGTGGTAAGTTCTCCGATATGAATGATTGTAAAATTAAACAAGACCAGCCAGTAGTTTTTATAACCCATATGGAACACCATTCAAATCATACTTCATGGCTCGAAACTTCAGCAAAAGTAGTTGTCCTCGAGCCTGATGAAAACAATATGGTTGATATAAAAGAACTGGAAAGGCAGCTTGAACTACATAAGGACCATAAACTCAAAATAGGCACTTTTACAGGTGGATCAAATGTTACAGGAGTAATTCCACCATTCCATGAAATGGCAGAGATAATGCATAAATATGGGGGATTGGCAATGATTGATTTTGCAGGGTCAGCACCATATGTTGATATGAATATGCATCCTGAAAATCCATTACAAAGTTTGGATGCCATATTCTTTTCACCACATAAATTCCTTGGAGGCCCTGGTAGTTCTGGAGTATTAATTTTCAACAAATACTTATATAAAAAACAAGTTCCTGACAATCCTGGTGGTGGTACAGTTGAATGGACCGACCCATGGGGAGGGCATAAATATTTTGATGATATAGAGTTACGTGAAGATGGTGGTACACCTGGTTTTCTTCAGGCAATAAGAATAGCATATGCAATAAAATTAAAAAACAAACTGGATACAAAACTAATTGAGTTAAGAGAGAAAGAACTTGTGGCAAGAGCTTTCGAGGGTTTCGTGAAAGTTAAAGGAATTCATATTCTAGCTGATAATGTTAAAGATAGATTGGGGATCTTCTCATTTTGGTTTGAGAATATTCACTTTAACTTAATAGTACAACTTCTTAACGATCGATTTGGAATTCAAGTTCGAGGTGGATGTGCTTGTGCTGGAACATATGGTCATTTTCTTTTAAATGTAACTCCAGATGAATCATTTAAAATTGTTGAGAAAATAAAAAGTGGTGATTTGTCGATCAAACCAGGATTTGTGAGAGTTTCTCTTCATCCAACCATGACAAATGAAGAGCTTGATTTTATAATTGATTCTCTAAGTGAGGTTATCGAAAATCATAAAGAATGGGCTAAAGATTATAAGTATAATAATCACACCAATGAGTTTACCCATAAAACCTATGACTCAGGAATTAAAAATAAAGTTTATGATTGGTTTGATCTAAAACTAACATAAAAAAAAGAGGCGAATCATTTTGAATCGCCTCTCTTACAAATCGTTTTGAAAGCCTTACTAATGTTTGCTTAAGTATTTTGCAACACCCGCAGCATCAGCTACCATTGCATCATCACCTGGTTTCCAGTCAGC
>CALCGQ010000216.1 GCA_937901015.1 uncultured Bacteroidota bacterium
CCTTTTCTAGTATTGGGTAATCTTTAGCTTTGATAACCAATCCCATTCTTTCCTGTGATTCATTACCAAGAATTTCTTTGAATGATAGAGTAGGGTCACCCACTGGAAGATTGTTAATATTAATTCGTGCCCCCGTATCTTCAACAAGTTCTGAAAGACTGTTTAAATGTCCACCTGCGCCGTGGTCGTGAATTGATACAATAGGGTTATTGGATGTTTCTACCATTGATCTAATGGCATTTGCAACTCTTTTCTGCATTTCAGGATTGGCACGTTGAACAGCATTCAATTCTATTTCATTGCCAAATTCACCGGTTGCCACAGATGAAACTGCTCCACCACCCATACCAATTCTGTAGTTGTCACCACCTAATACAACGATTATATCACCAGCTTCAGGGATATCTTTTTGTGCATCTGTTGCCTTGGCAAATCCAATACCACCGGCAAGCATAATCACTTTATCATAACCATATTTTTTGCCATTTTCCTGATGCTCAAATGTCAATAAACTACCATTGATTAATGGTTGTCCGTATTTATTACCAAAATCAGATGCGCCATTTGATGCTTTGATAAGAATCTCCTCGGGTGTCTGGTAGAGCCATTTTCGTGGTTCAATATTTCTTTCCCATACATGATCTTCACTATTTCTAGGGTAGGAAGTCATATATACTGCGGTACCTGCCATGGGTAAACTACCTTTTCCACCAGCAAGGCGATCACGTATTTCTCCACCAGATCCGGTTGCTGCTCCATTGAAAGGTTCAACAGTAGTTGGGAAATTATGTGTTTCTGCTTTAAGTGAGATTACAGTCTCTATGTCAGATATTTCAAAGTAATCAGGTTTGTCTTGTGTTTTTGGTGCAAATTGCTCAACCTTAGGGCCTACAATAAATGCAACATTATCTTTATATGCTGAAACTAGGTTATGGGGGCTTACAGCTGAAGTCTTTTTGATTA
Organism: uncultured Bacteroidota bacterium; assembly: GCA_937901015.1. GTDB lineage: Bacteria > Bacteroidota > Bacteroidia > Bacteroidales > F082. Next base: position 964 of record CALCGQ010000216.1, read on the forward strand.
ATGCAAAAAGGCTGTCTTTCATTTCTTTGCCATCTATAATAAAAGTGCCATTGAAAATTTTATGACGGCAATGTTCAGAATTTATCTGTGCAAATCCATAGATCTCAGAATCAGTTAGCTTTCGTCCTACAGTAGCTGAAATTTCATTAAGATATTGAACCTCATCATCGCTAAGTGCTAATCCTTCGCTTTCGTTATAAGACGAAATATCTTCAATAACTGCTATTGGTTCTGGAGATTCTGGAATATGGAAAACTTCCTGGTTAATGCCATTATAAACTTGCTGTAACATTGGATCAAAGGCATTATCCTGAGTATCCGTTAATGTCATTTCCTCAATTCTAATAATTCCGGAAATACCCATATTTTGGGTGATTTCAACAGCGTTGGTACTCCAAGGCGTAATCATCTCTTTTCGTGGTCCAACAAAGTTTCCTTCTAGTTTAGATTCTTTGAGATATATTGCGTCTCCGAAAAGCCAACTTAATTTTCTAAGGTCAAGATCATTAAGGCTTTCACTGGTTTCTGCTAAATAAAATCGAACAGGGTTAAACTGAAAAAAATAAACCATGGCATTGTTTTTTTGTACAGTATAAATTCGCCTGCAAATATATAAAAGGCAGCCATAAATGACATGATTACATGTAAAAAGTTATCTATAAAATTAAAACAATGGTAGCTTGTTAATTATAATCCAGATGGGCTTGATTGTGAGAACTATAATAGTCCTTTCTAACTCCTTTCGAAATTACTAACAATGAAAGTATTGTTATGTAATGTCCAATATCGTTATAATTCAAATATTCCGAGTGAAAACTAATTTTTGCCACAACAAAAAATGCAGAAACAAATGAGATCATAATACCATAAGTGATATAATTTGACAGTGATCGTAGATATAGCATGTTTCCAATTATTATGAAGCCTAACATACTAGCAGCTATATCAATAATCATGAAGTCAAATTTATCATAGTAAATGGATAATAACAATAGTAATAATGACTTAATCGTGAACAGGTAATTGAATACTCTTCCTTTTACATTTTCGTATGCTGCTAATAATGCATATATCAATGATAATGATAAGAATGCCCAGGATAAATATTTATAAGTTTCACCAATGTGAGGGAATCCATGGTAGATTCCACCAATTGTAGCAGAGAAACCCATAAATAAAAAGAAAAGACTCCATTTCTTACTGATTCTTTTAAGTTGAAAGAAGATCTGAAAGGCAAATAAGCTGAGTATTAAATCACTAATCATAAATTACACTATCAAAGTTTGTCTTCACTTACTCCATAAGCTTCATTTGGCTCTATATTTCCTGTTGGTTCAGGGTGGACAAGTACATCGTAAGTATTTGGAAGAAGTTCTTTGATTTTATCTTCAACCTGAAGGGATATATCATGAGCTTTATTGAGAGTTACATTACCATCGATTTCCACATCAAGAGCAACAATATATAAATGCGACATTTTACGCACCCTAATCCTATGAGGGTTGGAAACACCATCGATACTCTTAGCAGCAGTAATTATTTTTTGATAGACATCCGGATTATCAATCCCATCCATTAGGTCACGATTGCTTTGCATGAAAATCTTAAATGCAATAAACATGATATAAAAACTTACAAGAAATGCAGTAACCAAATCTAGAATTGGAAGTTCAAAGACAAATGTAAAAACAAGGCCCGCAAGTACTGAAATAGAAATGATTACATCATTAAGCATATTTCTTCCATTTGCAATAAGCATTTGACTGTCAATTTTTTTGCCTGTTTTTTGCAGATAAAATGCCAAAGCATATTTACCAATAATAGATAGCAAGATTACATAAACAGCTATTGGGTTTGGAATCGATAAGTCAATTGGATTAGTTAATCGATCTGCTGCGGAAATAGCCAGTTGGGCTCCCGCGAAGAAAATTATAAAGGCCAGTAGTTTTGTGGCAACCGTATCAGCTTTACTATAGCCATAGGGGTATTTTGGATCTGGAGGTCGACCAATAATATGAGCTGTAAAAAGTGTTATTAGAGAAGTGAGGACATCACTTGCGCTATCAATACCATCAGCAATTACAGCGAAACTTCCAGCAAATATTCCAACAAAGATCTTAAGTACAGATAAGATGGCATTGCCGATCACGGCAATCCATGAGGCTTTTATTATTTTATTTTCCCTTGATCCGTTTGGCATGGGGGCAAAGGTAGGGAAAATTGGATTTA
>CALCGQ010000217.1 GCA_937901015.1 uncultured Bacteroidota bacterium
ATACGATATATATTATGATTTGTATGACTCTTCATTAAGATGACAAAATTATACTATTATTTATTATTTAATTAAAGGTTAAAACTCTGTAATTTTTTTGCAGTTATTTCCGTCTTCCATCTCCTGCACTCCGTCTACGGTCTTCTACAAATATTTTAAACTCTCCATACGAATTACATACCCATAATATAAATGAGGTGCTTTTGTCCATAGTAGTCTATTTTAGAGATATTGCTGCAGTTGGACAGTTTTCGGCACATTTTTTTGCCGTGCTTTCAAGCAGATCGCTTAATGAATAATCAAGAGGCATATTTATTTCAACATCAAAGCCTCTGCCAATAGCTGAGAATCCTAATTTGTCCTTTTCCAAAGTGCAAATATCAACACACATATTACATCTGATACATTTCTCAGGTTCATATACTATGCTATTATGTTGAAAATATTTCTTTATTACCTTCCTGTCACCAAAGATAAACCTCTTACGATCAGCTTGGTATTCATCGGCGAAAATTCTTAATTTACAACTGTCAGGTTTTCTGCAATCACAATGCATACATCGGGCAGCTTCTTTTTGGGCTTGCTCAGGTGTGTAATTATCAATTTTGCCATCTGGGAGTTCAATTCTGCGGTCAAGAGTTGCTTCCTTAGTATATTCTGTTATTTCCTCTTCCTTAAGTTTGCCAAATTTGGAATTAAACATTCTGTGAGGTTTTTTAACTTCAATACCTGATAAAAATTGATGAACCGATAATGCCGCAGCTTTACCTTGAGCCACAGATGTTATTGCCATTCTTCTGGACCTGATTATATTACCACACGCAAATACTCCCGTTTTATTAACTTCGAAAGTCTCACGGTTTATATTCAAGCCATAATTATTTGACTCATATCCAAAGTCTGAGATATTTGAGTCAGAGAAATTACCCATTGCAATCACAACAGCATCGAATTGAGGTATGATTTCGGTTTCGAATATCTTTTTAGTAATAGTGCTATTTAGCCTAAATTCAGCACCATATCTAGTAATAATATCAATTTCTGCATCCAAGGCTAATTTAGGAAGTTTATCATCGGGAATATCGTATCTAAGAGTTCCTCCAGCTATGGGATTTTTATCAAACAGAATACAATCATGTCCATTTTTCAGAACATGAAACGCACAGGCTAAACCAGCAGGACCGGTCCCAATAATTGCAACTTTTTTACCTGAAGGTTGAAGTTTTTTAGGAAAATGAGATTCCTGTGCCTCGAGATCGTATAGAGCAACATTCTTCTTTAGGCTACAAATTGAAACTGCTTCATCAACCTGATTTCTGCGGCATGCTTTTTCACAAGGAGCAGGGCATATATAGCCTAAGATGGCTGGAAGTGCAATATCCTTTTTCACAACCTTAAGTGATTCCTTAAAATTACCTTCAGCTATTAGTCGGTTCATTAAAGGTATATCCATGTTAGCCGGACAACTTGGAGTACAAGGTGCCTCACAGTCGCCCACATGATCGCTGAGTAATAGCTCTAATGCTTCTTTACGTGCATTAAAAATTTCATTATCATCAGTTATTATTTCCATTCCTTCACTCACAGGCAAAGCACATGAAGGTTGTAATGAATTATTTTTTTTGTCCTTTACCAAACAAATCATGCATGATGGATGATTTGTAAGTCCGGCTAAATAGCACATTGTAGGTATCTTAATACCAAGTTGTTGTGCAGCCATAAGGACAGTAGATCCTTGTTCAACAGATATTTCCTTATTATTAATTTTCAGATTAATCATATTACAACAACTGAGTTTACCGGACATACTTGTCGACATATATCACATTTAATACAAAGTTCGTCATCGACAATATGAACTTTATATGGGTCAAATTTGATGGCATCGGTGGGGCAATCCTGTGCGCATTTTGTACATCCAATACATGAATCTTCAATAAAATACTTAATTAGTTCAGTACATTTTCCTGTGTGACATTTACCATTGATGTGATCTAGATACTCATTTCTAAAATATTTTAGAGTAGAGATAATAGGGTTGGGAGCAGTTTTACCCAGACCACAAAGGCTGCCTTTCTTTGTGCTATCTGCAAGTTTCTCAAGAATCTCCAAATCACCAATTTTCCCTTTACCACTGCTTATCTTATCAAGGATTTCAAGCATGCGTGTAGTTCCAACTCTGCAGAATGTACATTTACCGCAAGATTGATCCTGTGTAAATGCAAGAAAGTATCTGGCAATATCAACCATGCAATCATCCTCATCTAGGACTACTAATCCACCTGATCCCATCATGGCACCAGCTTCTGATAAAGATTCAAAGTCGATGGGAGTATCAATCAAAGAAGCTGGAATACAGCCTCCTGATGGTCCACCAATTTGTACCGCCTTAAATTTCTTCCCATTTGGTATTCCACCTCCAATACGTTCCACAATATCGCGTATGGTAATACCAATGGGGACTTCTATAAGTCCTCCTCTGTTTATCTTGCCAGCAAGAGCGAATACTTTAGTTCCTTTGCTTTTTTCTGTACCAATATCAGAAAATGCATCTGATCCTTTACGGATAATCCATGGAACAAGTGAAAATGTTTCGGTATTATTTATTAGAGTGGGTTTTTTCCATAACCCAGACTCAGCAGGGTAGGGAGGACGCATGGAAGGCATGCCCCTATTTCCTTCCACGGAGGCAATTAAAGCTGTTTCTTCACCGCAAATAAATGCACCCGCTCCTTCAAATATATTTAGTTCAAAATCAAACCCAGAATTCATAATATTTTTACCGATGATATTCGCGGTTCTGCAATAATACAATGCCTCTTTAATCCTTTTAACTGCTAGGGGATATTCTGCTCGA
>CALCGQ010000218.1 GCA_937901015.1 uncultured Bacteroidota bacterium
ACTTTGAATGGGCAGAATTAGGGCATCTACCAGCCTCAACATACAAAATAGCTAATTCTATTATTGCACTTGAAACACATGTGGTTGAAAACGACAATGCTATTTTCAAATGGAATGGAGAACAACGAAGGCTCAGTATCTGGGAACAAGATTTAACTCTTAAGGAGGCCTTTCATTATTCTTGTGTTCCTTGCTATCAAGAAGTTGCCCGAAAAATTGGAGCGAAAAAAATGAACGAATATCTTCATAAGCTTAACTATGGTAATATGAAGGTGGATTCAACTAATATTGATTTATTTTGGCTTGAAGGAGAGTCCGAGATTAGTCAATTTCAGCAAATAGACTTTTTAAAAAGATTCTATCAATCTAAATTACCTATTTCTAAACAAACGGAGATGATAATGAAAAGAATGATGGTTCTTGAACAAAACGATGAATATACGCTTAGTGGGAAAACAGGATGGTCAATTAGAAACGGGAATAATAATGGTTGGTTCGTTGGTTATGTAGAATCTAGAAACAAGGTTTATTTCTTTGCAACTAATATTGAGCCTAAAGAACAATTTAATATGAATATGTTTTCTGTGATCAGGAAAAGTATAACATACAAAGCATTGGAAGAATTGAAAATAATAGAATAAATACTGATGCTAACACGGCAATAGCAGTTGGTCAGGAATTAGGAAAAACCACAACTAATAATGCATATGAAATCTATTATAATAATTACACTTTCATTGCTTGTGTTGTATTCATGCAATAACCACAACACGAATATGGATAACAATGAAAACTCCACCATTCAAAAAAATGAAGATTATCTTAGTATCTCACGTGAAAAATATCATAATCAATTGCAAGGTTTTTGGCTCGGACAATGTATTGCAAATTGGACCGGACTAGTTACTGAGATGGATAAAATTGGCAATATCGGAGAGATCAAAACAGGTGATTTTTATACTAGAGAGGATTGGGGGAAACCTGATCAACCTAGTATTTGGGGAGAAGGAATTCCGAGCGACTTGTCAAAAAACATAGATTTCGTATTCAAAGACACAAATAATATCTGGGGGTCAGATGATGATACGGATATAGAATATATGTACCAGTATCTTCTTTACACAAACCAAACTAGTATTCTTTCTCCTCAGCAAATACGCGATGGGTGGATAAAACACATAATACCTGAAGAGGAAAATTTCTTGTGGGTATCAAATCAACAAGCATATGACCTAATGAAGCAGGGAGTTTTACCTCCTGAAACCGGAAATCCAAATAACAACGAACATTTTGAAATGATCGATGCTCAATTAACCACAGAAATATTTGGACTATTCGCACCTACCAGACCTGATATAGCATTAAAGATGGCTCAACTACCAATTCAAACTACCGCTCGGGAAGAAGCCGAATATATTTCAAAGTTTTATGTAATAATGCATTCTTTGGCTTCAATTACAGATTCTACCAGAATCATGAGTCAACAAATACATTGGATGGCAAATGAGGCAAGAAACATACTCCCTAAAAGTTCATACGCAGCCCATATGTATGATTATACTCAAAAATTGTATAAGTCAGGAATTCCATGGGAACAAACAAGAGATTCCATTTACTTTAATTATCAGATTAACCAAGAAGGTGGATATGATATTACTTCACAAAACTTATACTGCAATGGCTGTTTTGCAGCAGGTATAAACTTTGCAGCAAGTTTGGTAAGCTTGTTTTATGGA
>CALCGQ010000219.1 GCA_937901015.1 uncultured Bacteroidota bacterium
TTAAAATCCAATGTCAGCAATGACGTGCCGGTTCGACTCCGGCCCTAGGTACCATTATTTTTTTATTTAATTAGTAATTTGTAAACAACTGTAAAAATGTACAGGGGGGACAACTCCTATATGCAGTCCTTGTCGCTACGATAAGTGCTCTGTAGGCTAAACAATCCCATTTATGGCGGTGTAGCTCAGCTGGCTAGAGCATCCGGTTCATACCCGGAAGGTCGTGGGTTCGACTCCCTCTGCCGCTACCATTTTTATGGACCCGTAGCTCAGTCTGGTTAGAGCTCCCGGCTCATAACCGGTAGGTCGTAGGTTCGAGTCCTACCGGGTCCACCATTTTATTTTTTGCAAAACTTCCAGCCTCGGAGGAATACCCAAGTCCGGCTGAAGGGACTGGTCTTGAAAACCAGCAGGCGGGTGACCGCGCGGGGGTTCGAATCCCTCTTCCTCCGCCATTATAATTTTCAAAGTAGTGACGCAACAAAACCTAAGTGTATATAAGTACACTATTCATCGCGGGATGGAGCAGTCTGGTAGCTCGCAAGGCTCATAACCTTGAGGTCGTTGGTTCAAATCCTTCTCCCGCAACCATGGTCCAGTGGTGTAGCGGTTAACATGTCGGTCTGTCACACCGAAGATCGCGGGTTCAATCCCCGTCTGGACCGCCATTTGGCTCCTTAGCTCAGTTGGTAGAGCAATGGATTGAAAATCCATGTGTCCTTGGTTCAATTCCGAGAGGAGCCACCATTTATATGGTAAATTAAAAGTCCTAATTTAGGACTTTTTTTGTTTTTAAGATGTAGGACGATATGACACTTTATTTTTGTGATACAATATATATAGGAGATGGTGAGATGAAGTGTAAAAAATGTAAGACCGAGAATACTCATGATGCAATATATTGTAAGAAGTGTGGATCAGAATTAGTACAAGATATACATTGCCATAAATGTAATAAAAAGTTAAGTGATGATGAGGAGTATTGTGTTCAATGCGGAATCAAAAGGGCTATTGTAATCTCTGAATTAACGAATGACGATTGGAAAATAGGTATTCAAACTTTTTTAATTATTTTCGGAGTTATTGTATTTTTAATTTTAATTTTAGCATTTAGTAATCAAACTTGGACTTAAAATAAAAACAAGGAATAATCTCCTTGTTTTATTTTTTTGTTAACCCTGAGTTGATTAAAGCTTGTTCTGCTTCTTTATGAGTTGAGTATTTTATTGTGTTGTTTTTACATAACTCTTTTATTTTAGCAATTACTTCATCTTTTGGTTCAGCAAATTTCTTTGCTAAGTACTCAATCTCATGTTTTTCAGAACAGTTAAAAAACTTACTATCGCTTGCCATAATTTGTTCTCCTATCTGTTTTAGTTACTTTTATAGTATCACAGATTATAATTAAGATAAACTAAATGTAAATAGTGAGTCTTGTTTGAATATCAAATTATAATAATTTAATGATATATGATATAATCAAATTAGTTATTGGGATTTCAAAGGAACGAGCTGCTAAGGAGTATACAAATGTATATTATTTAACTGAGCTCGTTTTTATAATTTTAGGAGGATTTTATATGTTAGATTTTATTGAACACTGGAGTGACATCAACTATTTTATTTACATCGGTTTACTATTATTTATCGGAAAGATTTTAAAAGAGAAATTACCATTTTTAAACAAAGTAATTATCCCTACAGCATTACTTGCTGGGGTAATAGGGTTATTACTATCAGAAGGGTTTATCCTAGAGAACGGAATTATTCCAATTGGTCGTGAGGCTGATGGAAGCACCCCTGCTATTTTCAAGATTGTATATCATTCAATCGCAATTGGATTTATCGCATTATCTCTGAAAAGAACTAGTAATAAAACGAATAAGAAAGTTTGGTCATCTGGTATGATCATTGTTCTATCTTATTTATTACAAGCTTTGATTGGGTTATCAATTGTGTTCTTTTTATTCACACAAATATTCCCAGGTGCAGGTATGTTGTTACCACTTGGCTTCGGACAAGGACCAGGGCTTGCAACGACAATAGGAAACAATTATTCAATTAACGGGGACTTACAAGCAGCGTTACCTATAATGGGATTTGATTTATTTGGTAGTGGTGCTGCACTTGGTGCAACTATAGCTTCAATTGGATTTATTATAGGTGGAACAATTGGTGTTGTAGCGTTAAATTATTATGCTAGAAAACTTAAATTAAATGTTGATAAGTTTCATGATGAGAAACCAACAATCAAAGAAACTTTTGAATTTGAAACAATTAAAGAAGTAAGACTATTTGATGCATTAACTTCTCAAATAGTTATTATCTTTGTAATATACGCTGCAGTCTTTGGAACGTTAGTGTTATTAGAGAATGTTGTATTTGTAGGAGAGGGTCTTGGAGCTACATTTGCTGGAGTATTCCATGGATTTAATTTCTTGCTAGGTATTGTGTATGCATTACTGTTCAAAAAAGTACTTTCGTGGTTTGAAGCAAGAGGTAAGAATGTGAATTTTGTTACAAATAACTACATCTTATCAAACATAAGTAGTGTTGCATTTAACTTCATGATTACAGCTGCTGTATTAACAATTACAATAAGTGCCATTAAGGCTTATGCTTTATTAGTTCTTGTTATGGCTGTTATAGGTGGAGCGGCTACGTTCTTCTTCTTAAAGTGGATTATCAAAAGAGTTTATGGAGAAGAGTTCTTTGTACATTACTTCTTAGGATTCTTCGGAATGTTAACGGGAACTGTATCAACAGGTATGGCATTATTAAAAGGTGTTGATCCTAAGTTAGAAACACCTGTTGCTGAAGAAATGGTTATAGGATCTGGTACTGCAATATCAATGGCGTTACCATTGTTCGCTGTGTTAATGTTACCGACATTAGCAGTTGTAAATGATAATGGATTTAACAATGCTTTGGCATTCATTATCCTTGGAGGATACTTCGTAGTTTTACTAGGTATTTTACTATTTATTAACCGAAAAAAATAAAAAATAAAAATACGTTTTCATCTATTGTATTCTGAAAATTTATTTGTTATAATGAGTCATCAATCACGTATAACCGCTTTGATATGGAAAGCAAGTCTCTACCCTAGACCGTAAATTTAGGACTACGCGAAGATGCCATAAGTATGCTTATTTATGGGCTTCCTTACGTATTCTTATATACATTAGGGAGCCCATTTTTTAGTACATTAGGAGGATATAATATGTCTAATTTAAACGGAAAACTCGCACAAGAAGGATTAACATTTGATGATGTGTTACTTGTACCACAATCATCACAAGTATTACCTAATGAAGTATCATTAGAAACGAAACTTACTAAGAATATTACACTTAACATTCCAATAGTATCTGCAGCAATGGATACTGTGACAGAGGCAAGGTTAGCTATTGCGTTAGCTAGACAAGGTGGACTTGGATTCATACATAAGAACATGTCAGTTCTAGATCAAGCTAAGCAAGTAGACTATGTTAAAAGAAGTGAATCGGGAATGATTACACATCCAATAACATTGCAAAAAGAAAACACTCTAGCAGAAGCGGAAGATATTTTATCTAAATATAAGATATCAGGATTACCTGTTGTAACGAAAGAAAATGTACTTGTTGGTATTGTTACAAACAGAGATATGAAATACAGAGTATTAGATGATACCCCTGTTGAACATATTATGACCAAAGATAATTTGATAACTTCTCCGATAGGGACAAGTTTAGAACAGGCAAAGAAAATACTTTGTGATAATAGAATTGAGAAGTTACCTATAGTAGATAAGGATAATAAATTAATGGGTCTTATTACTATTAAAGATATAGACAATGTTGTAAATTATCCAAATGCTTGTAAAGATAAAAAAGGTCGTTTACGTTGTGGAGCTGCAGTTGGTGTTGGCGCAGATACAATGAAGAGAGTAGAAGCTCTTGTTGAAGCTGGTGTAGATGTAATCACAATTGATAGTGCACACGGACATAGTGAAGGTGTTATAAATACTGTAAGAGTAATTAGAAAACAATATCCTAACTTAGATATTGTTGCTGGAAATATAGTAACAAAAGAAGCTGCGAAAGCATTAGTAGATGCTGGTGCTGATACTGTTAAAGTCGGTGTTGGACCAGGTAGCATTTGTACAACTAGAGTTATTGCTGGTGTGGGTGTACCACAGATAACAGCTGTAAATGATGTATACGAATATTTAAAAGAAACTGATGCATGTGTTATCGCTGATGGTGGAATTAAATACTCAGGTGATATCGTAAAAGCATTAGCTGCAGGAGCAGATTGTGTTATGCTTGGTTCTTTATTAGCCGGTGTAAAAGAATCACCTGGTGAAGAAGTAATATACCAAGGAAGAAGATTCAAAACCTATGTTGGAATGGGATCATTGGCTGCTATGAAACGTGGTTCAAGTGATCGATATTTCCAAAAAGGAAATGGAGAAGCAAGAAAGTTAGTACCTGAAGGAATTGAAGGCCGTGTTCCGTATAAAGGTGAACTTGCAGATACTGTATATCAATTGGTTGGTGGGTTACGAAGCGGTATGGGATACTGTGGAACCAAATCAATCTATGAATTAATCAAGAATGGCCAATTCGTAAAAATTACTGGTGCAGGGTTAAAAGAATCACACCCTCATGATGTACATATAACTAAAGAAGCACCAAATTACACGAAATAATATTAGCGTATAATAGCTTAGATAAGGTAAGCAAGTCTCTACCCTAGACCGTAAATTCTAGGACTACGCAAAGAAAATCATTTAAATTTTAAATGAGATTTTTCTTTGTGAGAAATCTCATTTTTTTGTATTTTTAAGGAGGAAATCATGAATAAAATTGGAGTAATTATGGGAAGCACAAGTGACTGGGAAGTAATGAAAGAAGCTTGTAAAGTATTAGAAGAATTTGATGTGCCATACTCAAGAGATGTTGTTAGTGCACATAGAACACCTGAGAAATTATTTGATTATGCAAAGAATGCAAAATCATTAGGACACGAAGTTATAATTGCTGGAGCAGGTGGAGCTGCTCATTTACCAGGTATGGTCGCATCATTAACTACATTGCCTGTTGTAGGAGTACCTATTAAATCATCAAAATTAAGTGGGTTGGATAGCATGTTATCAATTGTTCAAATGCCACCAGGAGTACCTGTTGGAACAATGGCGATTGATGGTGCTAAAAATGCTGCTTTATTCGCAATCAGTATTCTTGCAGTGTATGATACTGAACTGGCAATAAAACTAGAACAATACAAGAAAAACCAAACAGACTATGTTCTGGAAAACAGAAAGTTAGTTCTATGATAATTGGAATAATTGGAGGAGGACAACTTGGAATGATGATGGCAGAAGCTGCTATTGAATTAGGACATGAAATTATTTCATTAGATCCTAATCCTAATTGTTCAATAACTAGGTTCTCTAAAGAACACATATATAAGGACTATAACGACGTGGATGCTCTTTCATATATTAATAGTACTTGCGATGTTATCACATATGAGTTTGAAAATGTGAACTTAGAAGTACTAAACATATATATTGATAAAATACCTCAGAAATTAGAAGCATTGAGAATTTCAAGAGATAGAATTGTTGAAAAACATTATGCAAGAAGATTAGGGATTACCACTCCAAAATATATGGAGTTAAGTAGTAGTGAAGCCCTATTTTACCCGTCGATAGTTAAGACTACTACTGGTGGATATGACGGTAAAGGGCAATACATGATTGATAAGTTAGAAGATGTTAATCAAATTGATTTTAATTCTGGATTCACATATATTTGCGAAGAACTAATACATTTCGACTATGAGATTTCGGTTGTTGCATCAAGAGATGTTTTTGGGAATATAGTTACTTTACCAATCCCGGTAAATAAGCATGTAAACGGAATACTACATACATCAACCATTACAAACGACATACCAATAATGATTCAAGAAAAGGCAATCAACTTCACAAAAAGAATAATATCAAATCTTGATTATATTGGAACACTTGCTGTTGAGTTTTTTGTTAGAGGAAGCGATGTTTTATTTAATGAATTTGCACCAAGGCCTCATAACTCTGGACACTACTCAATTGAAGGATGTACAACGTCACAGTTTAAGAATCACATCCTAGCAATTACAGGTGAAGAAGTTATTACTTCTGAACTGTTAAATCCTACTGTAATGCTTAATGTATTAGGTCAGAATAAATCCTATTATGAGCACGCTAGTATTTTTAAACATTGTGATGCACATGACTATTACAAAGATTCAAACAAACACAATAGAAAAATAGGACATATCACTTGTATGTCACCAAATAGTAAAAAGTTAAAAGTATTTATTGATACTATCACTAAGGAGAAATAACAATGAATAAAAGAAGAATATTTGTTGAAAGAAAAGCAGGGTTCGATATTGAACGAAATGATTTATATAAGGAGTTATTTGAGAATCTATCAATTGATATACCTTCATTAAGATATATCATGGTATACGATATTTTCAATATGGATAATGATATTTTTGAGAAAGCAAGTGTAGAAGTATTCTCTGAACCAAATAGAGATGAAATCACAGAAAAACCTAAACTACTTAAGAATGTTATCAGTTATGAATTCTTGCCAGGACAATTCGATCAACGTGCTGATTCAGCGGTTCAATGTATTAAACTAATGAATCCAAGTAGTGAATGTATTATCAAAAGTAGTACAGTAATTACCTTTAGTGAAACAATAAAAAAGAAACAACAAGATGAAATAAAAAACTACTTAATAAATAAAGTAGAAGCACGCGAGAAAGACCTTGAAGTATTAGAACTTGAAACTGTGAATAAACCAAAATCAGTTGAGATTGTTTCTGGGTTTATTGAATTGAATAAAACGGAACTTAAATCTCTTCACACTGATTATGGTCTTGCGATGACTTTAGACGATTTAGAGTTCATCCAAATGTATTTTAAAAACGATGAAAAAAGAGATCCTTTTATAACAGAGATTAAAGTATTAGATACATATTGGAGTGATCACTGTAGACACACAACATTTGAAACTGAGATTGTTGAAGCTGAGTTTCAAATGGACCGAATTACCCACCAAATAGAATTGGCATTTGAAGATTACTTACAAACAAGAAAAACACTAAAGAGAGATCATAAGCCAATTACATTAATGGATCTAGCTACTATCAATGCACGATACGAAAAGGCAACGGGTAACTTAGAAGATATCGAAGTGTCAGAAGAAGTAAATGCTGCAAGTATCTATATTGATGTGGATGTAAATGAGAAACCAGAAAAATGGCTTTTAATGTTTAAGAATGAAACACATAATCATCCAACAGAAATCGAACCGTTTGGTGGAGCTAGTACTTGTATCGGTGGAGCGATAAGAGACCCACTATCAGGTAGATCATATGTGTATTCTGCAATGAGAGTTACTGGTGCTGGGAATATCACTGAAGATATTAAAGATACTATTGAAGGAAAACTACCACAAAAAGTGATATCAAAAGGGGCAGCTCATGGGTATTCATCATATGGAAATCAAATTGGGTTAGCAACTACATTTGTAAAAGAAATCTATCATGAAGGATACAAAGCAAAACGCATGGAAATAGGTGCCGTTGTCGCAGCAGCTCCAGCGTCAAACGTTAGACGCGAATCACCATTACCTGGTGATATTGTTATTCTACTTGGTGGAAGAACTGGTAGAGATGGTATCGGTGGAGCTACCGGTTCATCAAAAACACATAACAAGAAATCAATTGAAACTTCAAGTGCAGAAGTCCAAAAAGGAAATGCACCTGAAGAAAGAAAAATACAAAGATTATTCAGAAATAAAGAAGTCACAAAACTAATAAAAAAATCAAACGACTTTGGTGCAGGTGGAGTAAGTGTAGCTATTGGAGAACTTGCAGACGGTTTGCTTATAGATTTAGATAAAGTACCGACAAAGTACGATGGAATAAATGGAACAGAACTTGCAATCAGTGAATCACAAGAACGTATGAGTGTAGTAATTGATAAAAAAGATCAACAGGCTTTCCTTGATTTATGTATCACTGAAAACATAGAAGCAGTGAAAATTGCTGATATCACAAAAGAGAAAAGATTAGTAATGAAGTGGAAAGGCAATGTAATCTGTGATCTAAACAGAGAGTTCATAGAAACATCTGGTATTAGACAAAAAACAGAAATCAATGTTGCCAAAGTTTCTAGGAATTATCCATTTGATAGATCCTATAATGGAACTAACACAAAAGAAAGAATAGAATCAATGCTACAGGATTTAAACGTATCATCACAACAAGGACTTGTTGAAATGTTCGATTCAACAATTGGTAGAACAACAGTTCTTGCACCTTACGGAGGTAAATACCAGCTAACTAAAACACAAAACAGTATACATAAAATACCTGTACTACATGGAACAACAAATACAGTAAGTATGATGAGTTATGGATTCAATCCATATATTAGTGAATGGAGTCCATTCCATGGTGCACAATATGCTGTCATTGAATCAATGGCAAAAAATGTTGCATCTGGTGGAGACTATAAATCAATCCGATTTACATTCCAAGAATACTTCGAACGATTAAGCAATGATACTCATAAATGGGCCAAACCATTTAGTGCATTACTAGGAGCATATAAATCATTGAAAGAATTTAAACTTCCAGCAATTGGTGGAAAAGATTCAATGAGTGGAACATATCATGATATAAATGTACCACCTACTTTAGTGTCATTCGCAGTTAATACATCAAGTGTAGATCAAATCATAAGTCCTGAGTTCAAAGAAGCTGGAAATTACTTATACTTAGTGAATCATGCACCTGATAGAATCAATGTTCCAGATTA
>CALCGQ010000220.1 GCA_937901015.1 uncultured Bacteroidota bacterium
TATCCATAGGTATGTGGGAAGACTTTCACTTCCTGCGATCAGCCATTCTCTGGTTGTTATTACCTGCCGTATTAATTGCTGTTATTAGCCTATTGACCTTGCGAGAAACCTTAAGTTGGAAAAAAGCCATTGCGCCTCATCTTCGAAAATTTGTAATTACCAAGGGTTCCGAGGGTAAAAGAAAATGGATGCAGTTATTTCTTACTCTTTTTCTATCCATAGCCATTATTGGAGCTGCTGGTCCCACATGGAAGAAAATTGAAGTCCCAGGCAAAACTCTGGAAACTCCACTTATCATTATTCTAAACTTATCAGAGTCCATGTTGGAAACTGATATTTCTCCCAATAGACTTGAAAGGGCAAAATTTAAAATTGTTGACTTGCTTGATGCTGACCCGGGAGCCAGAATTGCATTGGTTGGATATTCAGGATCTGCACATACAATTATTCCACTCACACGTGATTACTCCATTATTAAAAGCCACATTAGCAGTCTATCCCCGTCAATAATTCCAATTAAAGGAGCTAATCTTAAAGAGGCCTTATTATTAGCAGATACACTTTTAGTAAACATCACAGCACCCGGGAATATTTTTCTTTATAGTGATGATTTTAGTGATGAAGTCATAAACGATCTCCAAACCTTTTCATCCTCACATAATCACGGTATAACGGTAATTCCAATTATCAATTCAAACAATACTAATAATAGTGAATCACTTCGAAAACTAGAATCTGTTGATAACTTAGGTGTTGCTAATATCACATTGGATAAAAGTGATGTGGAACTACTTGCAAAAAACATCAGGGATAATCTTCAATTTAAGGATAAAGATATTGAAAAGGAAGATGAATGGCAGGATGAAGGTCTTTGGTTTGTATTACCTTTTGCCTTGTTCTTATTGATGTGGTTTAGAAAGGGGTGGGTAATATATTCCATATTTTTTATATTACTCACAACATCTTGTAATAATGTTAATTCATTTAAAGATCTATGGGTAACTCACGACTATCAGGCACAAAAAGCATATGATAACGGAGATTTTGAAACAGCAGCGAATCTATTTGAAGATTGTGTTCATAAAGGAGTTGCCTATTTTAGATCATCGGATTACAACAAAGCAATAGATGAATTTTCAAAAGACACAACGGCTGCAGGTGCTTACAATCTTGGACTTGCATATTACAAAAATGGAGATTATGCATCAGCAGCATTGGCTTTCGGACAGGCAACAAAATTAGATCCTGAAATGGAGAATGCAGCAGCAAATATGGAGTTGATGGACCAGCTTATTGATGCTAAAAATAGTGTTTCACTTGATGATGCAGAAGAAGCTGAAAATACTCAACCTGAGAAGAATGTTGAGAATAAAGATATGGAAGACCTTAGCGGAGGAGGACAAGAAGCCACTGAGGAAGACATGGAAAAGGAACGTAAGGAAGAAACTGTTAGCACTGACATTAGAAAAGGAAAGGAATTGGAAGAAGTCCCTGATAATTTTGAAGCTGGAAAGAGCGATGAAAGTCAAAAAGTAATGATGAGAAAAGTAGATGATGATCCATCAATTTTTCTTCAAAGGAAATTTAAGTATCAAATAAAACAGCGAGAAATAAATAACAATCCTGATAAAAAATGAGGCTGCCAATAATATATATATTGTTGTTTTTTGTACTTGTGGTAAATGTGAAACTACAAGCACAATCAGGTTTATTTGCTGAGGTAACAACTGATAAAACAAGCGCTTATGTTGGTGAGCCAATAGAGCTAAGTGTTTTTATATATACACCTACATGGTTTACAAAGGGTGTTGATCCGGGAAATATTAAAGTTAACGGTGCCTTTACAATTTATTTTAGGTCAGTTTCTCAAACAAAAATCATTAACGGGAGTACATTTGCTGGGGTACAGATGATTTACAATGTTTTTCCATATGACGATGATGATCTGATTATTCCTGAAATTGAGATTAATGTTGAAACCCCTGATAAAGATGGCTACATTGGAATTCGAAGGGTTGTTAAAACAAAAGAGAAAAAAATTAGTATTAAACACATACCAAAATCGTATAATTCAGATCAATGGCTAGTTGCCGATAATCTAACCGTTACGGAAAACTGGACTGGTGATATTAATATTATTAAGGTTGGTGATGTTATTGAAAGAAGGATATCAATATCAGTAGCAGGAACTGTCTCCGAATTAATACCACCTATTATTTGGGATACGATAACAGGTGTTTCATACTATCCAAGTAGAGCAAATGTAAAGTCGAACAAAACCAAAACAAGTATTAATGCCGAAAGAAATGAAAGCATGAGGTATTTGTTTGAAAAGGAAGGTGAAGTTATTATACCCGAAATAGTTTTCACATGGTGGAACCCTACAAGTAACAAACTATTTAAAAGAAGTTTAAAGGCAGTAAAGTTTGATGTTCAACCAAATCCAAATCTAGGAATTCTTGAAAGTATCAAGGATTCGCTTCAGTTGGTTAATGAAACTAACACCAATGATGAAACCGAAAATAAAGAAATAAGAATTCTTGGGTTCAGTATTTGGGAGTTTGTAATCGGGCTGATAATTCTGTTAATCTTAGCATTTATAACATTAAAGATCATCAGTTTAATCACTGTATGGAAGAAAAAGAAAAACCAACTTTACATTGTTTCTGAAAAGTATTATTTCGATTTATTTATAGAGGAAGCTAAGAAGGGAAATAGCAAGAGCATAATAAACAGCTTGTATTTATGGCTCCATAGGGTTAATATTAATCCCTACACAATCAGAAGTTTTTACACATTATATGGTGCTAAAGAGCTACTACCGGATATTGAGAAAATTGAAACATTTATTGCAAATAATGAGCATGAAGTGATTTCATTGGATATATCTGAATGGAAAAAATCCAGAAGCAGATATTTAGAAGAGAATAATAACAACCATAAATCTACAACTTTCTCGATCATAAATCCTTGATTTTGAAAGATAACACATTATCTTTAAACTAGTATAAAAAAGTAATATGAAAAGAATATCAGTAACCATAGCCTTAAGTTTACTAATCTCAATTTTTGTTGGATGTTCATCAGATATTGATTTCAATAGTTCAAACTTAGCACAAAATGATCCTCTGCCATCGTGGAATGAAGTGGCATCAAAGACATCAATTATCAAATTTGTAGATGACGTCACAAATGAAAATAGCAGCACTTTTGTACCACTAGCAGATCGAATTGCCGTATTTGATAATGATGGCACCCTGTGGAGTGAGCAACCAGCATACTTCCAGTTATTTTTCACCATGGAACGCATTAGGGAACTAGCGCCAGATCATCCAGAATGGAAAGAAATTCAGCCCTATAAAGCCGTTCTTGAAAATGATATGGAAGCTTTAGGAGCGGAAGGTGAGCATGGGCTTATCAAACTAGTAATGACAACACATTCGGGGATGACCACCGAAGAGTTTATTGCATCTGTTAAGGAATGGATAAAAACAGCTAAACATCCCACTAAAAAAGTTGGTTTCGACAAACTTGTTTATCAACCAATGCTGGAGTTATTAGATTATCTCCGTGATAATGGCTTTAAGACTTATATTGTTTCGGGTGGTGGTGTAGATTTTATGAGAGCAATTGTTACCGAAGTATATGGAATTCCTGAAGAACAAATAATAGGTAGTACCATTAAAACGGTGTTTGAATTAAACAATGGAACTCCTGAAATCGTAAGATTAGCAGAATTGGATTTTATAGATGATAAGGAAGGAAAGCCAATCAACATTAATAAAATCATTGGCAAAAAACCTATTTTCTGTGGAGGTAACTCAGATGGTGACTTAGCAATGATGCAATGGACAGCCTCAAACACTGATGCAAGTTTTATGCTATATGTTCATCATACAGATTCAGTTAGAGAATGGGCATACGACAGAGATTCTCACATAGGAAGATTTGACAAAGCATTGGATGAAGCAAAGGAAAAGGGTTGGTCTGTTGTTAATATGAAAGATGATTGGAAAACTATATTTCCATAGTCGCTCTTTTTATTATCAAGAATCAAAAAACTAAGTATCATCTAGGAATCTTTTTTAAAAGCGAAAATGTAATTCAAACAGGAAGACATTTTGATCCTAAAACTGTTTAAGTACTAGTAACCGATCACATAAATTTATTAATATTGCCATTGGCAAAAAGTGAATATAAACTGAAAATAACAATAACAAATATTTAAATTTTAATAACATGAAAAGAATCAATTTAACTGCAATAATAGCACTGATATTTAGTGTATCAATGTTTGCACAATCCAATAACGAAGAAGTAGAATTGTATCAATCAGTTTTTGGTATGGGTAAAAAGGCTGTTGTAACAGAATTTATGTCCATTGAAGGTGAAACTTCTACAGACTTTTGGGCACTTTATGATGAGTATGAAACTGCACGTAAACAACACGGACAAAAAAGAATAGAACTAATTAATAACTATGTAAATGGTTATACCACACTTGACGATGAGAAAACTAAAGTTGTAATAAAAGAAATGATTTCTTTGGGAAAAGAATATGACAAGCTAATTACAAAATATTACAAGAAGGTTAGCAAAACTTGTGGTGCAAAAGCAGGTGGTCAGTTTTATCAAATTGAAGCATATTTTCAAAGTGTAGTAAGATTAACACTAATGGAAGAGATACCATTTATTGGTGAGTTTGATAAATAATATTGTATTTTTACTAACAATAACTTTAAAACTATAGCATGAAAAAAATCAAACTAATAATGCTTCTTGCAATATTTCCTTCATTTTTATTTTCTCAAGTTGAGATTGTTCCCAATGTAGGTTATATGTTTGGTGGCAGCATTAAATATTATGAAGGAAAAGTGAAAATCTATGATGGAATGGATTATGGCGTATCACTTCTTATTCCTGTTCAATCACTTGTGGATGTAGAACTTAATTACACCCGAATGGATAGCAAAGCTGAATTTCGCGCTTATAATGGCTATCCAGCATATCCAGATTATAACATTTCCAACTTAAGCACAAACTATTTTCAAATTGGAGGTATAAGTAAGTTTTATACCCAGAACACCAAAGTCACTCCATTTGGGTCATTATCATTGGGAGCAACATGGTTTAGTTCCCCTGACATTGAAGACGTATGGCGATTTTCAGTTTCTGCTGGGTTAGGTGCTAAAATTATGGTTTCTGACCGTGTTGGAATTATGCTAAGGGGTAGATTATTGATGCCAATGAGTTTTGGTGGAGCCGGGTTCTATTTTGGAACAGGTGGTTCAGGTTTAAGTCTTAACTCTTACATTGCTCCTTTCCAGGGTGATTTTAATGCAGGTTTAATTATTAAACTTGGCAACTAATAATCTCCATAATTTTACAAATCGTGTAAGAGATTCAAGGTAATTTCTTACACGATTTTATTTTTACTTGACTACCTAGGAGATAATATAATTTGGATCTTAGTATACCTAGTACTATGAATGGAAAAATAATAAAACTATCTCATTTTCTGGTAATTATTGCCATCATTTATGGTTGTAGTCAAGAAGAATTTTTTAAAGCAAACAGAGCAGAATTTGCTGGTAGTAACACCTGTATTGAGTGTCATGAGAATGAATACCATCTATGGTTAAATTCTGATCATGATAATGCCATGGATACGGCCATAGAATCAACCGTTCTAGGTGATTTTAATGGTGCTGAATTCCTGCGTAATGGGTTTATAACTAAGTTTTTTAAACGAGATGGTAAGTTTTTTGTTCATACAAAAGGACCTGAAGGTATTCCCGGCGACTTCCAGATAGCATATACTTTTGGGGTTCGCCCACTTCAGCAATATCTGGTACCGTTTGAAGATGGACGTTTACAATGCCTGCAGTTTACCTGGGATACCGAAAGAAAAACATGGTATCACCTTTCAGATTCTGTCTATAAGGGTCAGGAAATATTGCCAGATGACTGGCTTTACTGGACCAATAATGCACAGAATTGGAATGGCATGTGTGCTGAATGTCACTCAACAAACCTTCAAAAGAATTACAACCCCAAAACCCATGTTTACAATACAACATGGTCTGAAATTGATGTTAGTTGCGAAGCTTGTCATGGTCCAGGATCAGAACATAATAGATGGGCTGAAATTGATCAAAAAATACGACCCATAGCTGAAAATTATGCACTGGTTGTACAAACATCAAATATAACATCCAACGAGCTTGTGGATCAATGTGCTTATTGTCATGCACGCAGAAGTTCTTTTGATGATTTTGAGCATCCCAGAGAACAACTTTTTGATATTATTAGTCCACAGCTTCCAATAGAGCCATATTACTATCCTGATGGACAGATATTGGAGGAAGATTATGTATATGGATCTTTCACTCAAAGTAAAATGCATCAAAAAAATGTTAGATGTACGTTTTGCCATGATGCCCATAGTTTGAAGCTTAAGTTTGATGGAAATAAACTGTGTTATCAATGTCATAAACAAGAAACCTATGGCTCATATAATCATCATTATCATAAGGATTTTGGTGATGAAGGAAATGCGCTGGTCCTTGATAATGGTAATAAGATAGTTCCTGTGGGAGAAGGATCTTCATGTATCCCATGTCATATGCCTGGAAAGCATTTTATGGGCGTTGATTATCGCAGGGATCATAGTATGCGCATTCCACGACCAGACCTCAGTGATAAGCTGGGAACACCTAATGCATGCACACATTGTCATAGTGATCAATCAAATACTTGGGCAGCCAAATATACAGAAGAGTGGTACGGAAAACCAACTAGATTCCACTTTGGTGAAACCATGTTCCTTGCATCAAGGAATGATAGCACAGCAATTCCCATGATACTTGATGTGATCAGTGATGAAAATACTTCTGCATTGATTAGAGCGTCTGCCACTCATTATTTGAGCAATTTTCCTAGTAGGGAAAGCTACGAGCAAAACAAGAAATTATTATATCATCCAGATGCATTGGTTCGTAGAGAGGCAATCAGAAACTTTGTGGCAACTGATATAAACGATCTAAAAACATCGATTTCTCCCTTGCTTGATGATAGCACAAAAATGATTCGCATGGAAGCTGCTTATCAGCTATCACAGGTTCCTGAAAACGAGTTTGATAGTATTACTCAAAAAAAACTTAAAAGTGCCATTATTGAGTATATAGATGGAATGGAGTATAGTGCAGACTTTGCAGCCAGCAGACATAATTTGGGTAATCTATATTCAAATCT
>CALCGQ010000221.1 GCA_937901015.1 uncultured Bacteroidota bacterium
CAGGCGTTGGAACAAATGAAAAATACCAAGCAGGAGCGAAGGTTTATAGGTTTACCAAAAAACATCAGTTTGCTGCCTTGGCTATGCTTAATAATGTAAATAAGTATGGTTTTTCATTTCGTGATTATATGGATTTCAATGGCGGCTTACAGAGTATTATGAGTGGGGGTGGAGGACAAATTAGCATTGGAGGTGATAGTGATTTACCCATTGATTTTGGCCAGAATATAGACGGCCTTGTTACCTCAGGAGCGGCCGGTGCCAATTTTACTTATGAAGCCAAAAAAGACAATAGATTTAATATTTCATATTTAGGGAATGGTGCAAATAAGGACCTCGAACAGCTTACAACTACAAATAGCTTTTTTGATGCCGGCGCAACCATCAAGGAGGATAATCTGAAACGTAACACAACCAATAGGGCACATCGTATTAACTTTGGATGGAGAAACAAGATTGATTCTACCCAAAATCTGATATTTAATGGAGGTTTGAGTTTTAATAATGGTACTTCTGATGGACTCTTAAACTCTACCAGTTCAGCTAATAATACATTAATTAATCAACTAAAGAGTTATACCGATGATAAAGCAGAAAAATATGGTGCAAAAATTTCAGGGTCCTATTTGAAAAAATGGAAAAGCAATTGGAAACTTCTAAAACTTAAGGGTGACTTCTTTATACAAAACAATAACTCAAATAAGAACTGGGCAAATAATACGGAGTATTTTAACCCTCCAGACAGTGCTAATTATATTGGATATCAGAATAATAAAGAGCGTTTAATAGATTATTCTGCATCAACTTCTGTTACCAGAAAGATTGCTGGAAGGTGGTATGCAGTTCCTTTTATAAGCGCTGGTGGTGTTGAAGAATCAATTGATCGACTTCAAGGTATTCCTCCCATAAACGAAAATCCCATTGACTCTTTAAGTCCTGATTTCAAAAGGAAATACCTATGGCAACGTGGCGGGTTATCAATTAAGAGAAATACAAAAAAGAGTCAACTTAGTTTCTCGGCAGCAGCAGAAAATACTACACTGGTTACTGATCTGGTTGGTGAATCAAATACTTATTCCAATAGGCTTTATTTCATTCCTAGGGTATCATGGCATTATGATTATAGTACAGGACGTCAGTTTGGTATTTATTATAACTCATCGGTTAACTCACCCACAGCTAGTCAGTTACTGCCTACTGTTAATAATGTGAACCCATTGCAGTTGTACTATGGCAACAGAAATCTGATTCCTGAATACAAGCATGATCTACAGATAAACTGGATTTATTTTGATCAGTTTTCATTTATGTCAATTTTCGCAAGTTTGAATTCTTCCTATACACGTGATAAGATTAACTGGTCAAGAAAAGTTAATGCTGATTTAAGTGAAGTGAATACCTTAATCAATGTATCTCATGATTATCGTATGGATGCCAGTTTTGATTTTTCAACACCAATTAGAAAACTAGGATTGGATTTTAATGCTCGCTTAAATGAAACTTGGAATCAAGGTATAAGCTTTGTGAATGAAGAAGAGAATAATAATACAAATTTCATTCATTCATTGTCGATAAGCTTCAATAACAGAAAAAATGAAAAGATTGACATTAGCGTAGGAGCGAGTTTTACAATAACTGATTCACGTTATTCGCAACAAAAGTCACTTGATATAACTTATTATAATACCACAGCTTATGGTGATATATCATATGCTCCTAATGATAATTGGTATTTTAAATTATCAGCTGACCTTAGTCGATATGATCAAGAATCATTTGGGAACTCAATCACTATCCCTTTATTGAAGGCCGAGTTTACAAGATATTTCCTAAAGAATAACAGAGGTGTTCTTACTTTCGAAGTATTTGATGCCCTGGATAAAAACAAAGGTGTGGAACGTATAAGTGAAATGAATTATCTACTGGAAAGGCAATCAAACACAATTGGTAGATATGCCAAGCTAACTTTTAAGTATAGATTAAATAAATTTGATAATAAGAGCGGCATCGAAATCGATATGAAAAAGAGATAACCGGAATTTTTATTTCATGGGTTGTTGATCTTGTTAAGGATATTTGCATCTTTGTAAGATGTTGAAAAAGAAATTAGTGTTTCCAAATGAAATGCCTTGGGTATTAATTCCCGGATTATAACTCTATTCTCCATTCAGTTAATCTCTTAATCAACAATCAATAAAATTTACTTAAATGAGCAATGTAATAGTATTAGGCGCCGGTATGGTAGGCAGTGCGATGGCAATCGATATGGCACATAACCATAATGTAACTCTCACCGACTTAAGTGAAAAAGTCTTGGAAAGTGTAAAAGAAAAAAATCAAAATTTATCATATAGACAACTGGATGCAACAAATAAAAAAGAACTTCAAGAACTTGTGGTTCAGTTCGATATAGTTATAAATGCGGTTCCGGGTTTTTTAGGATATGAAACATTGAAGAGCCTTATTGAAGTTGGAATGAATGTGATTG
>CALCGQ010000222.1 GCA_937901015.1 uncultured Bacteroidota bacterium
TATCGAATCTGCCCAAGCACTTAAAGTCATTTATAATTGACCAAAACTATGATCAGTATACAGCTCAGGATCATGCTGTATGGCGGGCAGTTATGAAACAGAATACAAAATATTTAAATAAAGTTGCACATAGTTCTTATATTGAGGGCTTGGAAAAAACAGGTATCTCCATTGAACAGATCCCAAGCATAGAGGATATGAACCTTGCTTTGGAGAAGATTGGCTGGGCTGCAGTAACTGTTGATGGGTTTATTCCTCCATCAGCATTTATGGAGTTTCAAAAACACAATGTTCTTGTTATAGCTGCTGATATACGTCCCGCAAATCAAATTGGATATACACCAGCACCGGATATTATTCACGAAGCTGCTGGTCATGCTCCAATTTTAGCAGACCCTGAATATGCGGAGTATCTTAGATATTTTGGGGAAATTGGATCAAAAGCATTTTCCTCTAAATCAGATTATAAGATATATGAAGCGATTCGTCATTTGTCAATATTGAAAGCAGACCCCACAACATCAGATGATAAGATTGACCTCGCTGAGAAATTATTAGCAGAAGCAATTGATGAAGCTGGAATGCCATCTGAAATGAGTCTGATTAGAAACCTTCACTGGTGGACTGTAGAATATGGGCTAGTTGGAAATATCAATAACCCAAAAATTTATGGCGCAGGATTACTATCCTCAATAGGTGAAAGTAAAAGTGCTCTAAAATATAAGGTTAGAAAAATTTTATACTCACTTGACTCAAAAGACTATAGCTTTGATATAACTGCACCTCAACCACAATTATTTGTAACACCTGATTTTACTCAATTAACTAAAGTACTAGATGAGTTTGCCAATCAAATGGCAGTAAGAAACGGTGGCCTTGATGGTATTATGAAAGCAATTGAATCAGGAGAAACCGCAAGCCTTGAGTATTCATCAGGGCTGCAAGTAAGTGGTACTTTTACGGATGTAATAATTCATATGGGAAGGCCAGTTTATATAAACACCACAGGACCAACTACTCTGAATTACAATAATAAAATGCTTCCTTCAGAGGGTCCCGAAGATCATGCTCATGGGTTTGGCTCACCAATTGGTAAAATCAAGGGAACACTTATTCCCACAAGGTTTTTAAGTGACGATGATCTGAATAATTTAGGAATAATTACTGGTATAATGTCTTCATTTACTTTTGAATCAGGGATTAAAATTGATGGTAAATTCATTAAGGCTCATAGAAAAGATGACAATCTTATTATGATGACGTTCGATAAATGTACTGTTACTCATAATGGCAAAACCTTGTTTGAACCTGAATGGGGACAATATGATATGGCGGTTGGTGAAACTATTACAAGTGCATTTAGCGGACCTGCTGATCCAGATGGTTTTGGGCTAAAATATGATCCTCCAAAAGAGAAAACTCATAAAATCCACTTCGATGATAATACTTTAAAACTACATGCTCTTTACCAGGATGTAAGGGATATTAGAGAAGGAAAGAACACTAGCGGAGATATTTCAGAAATCTGGAAAAAGCTAAAATCACAATACCCATCTGAATGGTTGCTCCCAACTGAAATCCTCGAACTATCACAGCAAACTTCTGAGCTAAACGAATTATCCAATGATATTAAAGAATTCCTTGGTGAAGTGCGTAATACTAAGCCTGAATCATCAATAATAATTGACAATATTCTAGAATAATTGTACTGTTCTATAAACCAAAAACTAAATTAATGAAATACTATTATAATAAAGTAATTGAAAATGACTCATTTGACAACGTCATTTTGAGAGTAACGGAAGAACTAAAGAATGTAGGGTTCGGAGTTCTAACCACAATAAATGTTCATGACACTCTCAAAGAGAAGATAGATGTTGATTTCAAAAAATACACAATTCTTGGTGCTTGCAATCCTCATGCTGCCTATAAAATTCTCCAAAAAGAGGATAAGGCCGGCGTTTTCCTACCCTGTAATGTAATTGTTGAGGAACATGAAGATGGAACCATTGAAGTTTTTGCAATAGATCCTATTGCATCGATGAAAGCGGTGGATAACAATACAATCGGTTGTCATTTAATAGATGTACAACAGAAACTTAGAAAAGCTGTTGATGATGTATAAAAAGAATGATCTAAAAGTATTATTCGGAATATCATTTTTATTAATCATTTTGCTAAATAGTTGTGGAGGCCCAACAGATAATAGTAACGATAATAAAGAAAGTATGGAACAAAAACCAGAACAAATTGTAACTGGCATTGGGGGGATATTCTTCAAATGTGAAAATCCTGAATCAACAAGAAACTGGTATACAAGTAACCTTGGGTTTCTAACCAATGAATATGGAGCAATGTTCGAAACTCTGTCATTGGAAAATAAGATCAGCTATCTACAATGGAGTCCGTTTTCATCGAAAACAAAATATTTCGAGCCTTCAGAGAAGAGCTTTATGATTAATTATCGCGTTAATAATCTGAAAAAACTGGAGTTAGAGCTTAGAAATAATGGGGTAACAATTCTTGATACAATTGAAACATATGAATACGGAAGCTTCCTTCATATCCTTGACAGTGAGAATAATAAAATTGAACTTTGGGAGCCCATTGATGTAGTTTTCACAAATTTATATAGTGGAACGACTAATGTTAAGTCCACAGTAAATCGAATAGTCTTTAAGGCTAAAGATCCTAATGCGCTGTCAGACTGGTATCACAAGAACCTTGGTTTAATTTTATCAGAAGAAGGATCATATTTTGAATACAAGAAAAATGATAACCTTGAAAGTATCAGAAGGTTATTATGGAAGCCTGTTTCATTTGATTCAGATCTATTTTTAGTTGATAATCAGGAATTAATCATTGGATACAATATTGATAATCTTGAAGGCAATCTATTCAAGTTATTGCAATCGGGAATAAATATTGAAAATACCGACAAGGTTGAAGATGGCAGTAAAGTTGCCAACCTCATTGATATTGACAATCATCAACTAATGCTTTTTGATTCGAAATAAATCCATGGTTTATACTACAATTACTGATGATTCTTCAGTAATAAAATCAAAGGAAAAGTTAAATTTGCCAAAAAAATCTAATGGAAATTAGAGAAAATCTGAATAGTTTTTTATCTACAATCCCCCCTAAGGTTAAACTTGTTGCTGTCTCCAAAACAAAACCTATGGATGCAATCCAGGAAGCTTATGATGCAGGCCAAAGGATTATGGGGGAAAATAAGGTACAGGACCTTGTAGCAAAAGCGGAAGTTTTGCCCACAGATATTGAGTGGCATTTCATTGGTCATATGCAAACCAACAAGGTTAAATTTATTGCCCCTTTCGTTCAACTCATACATGCCGTTGATAGCATGAAATTATTGAAGGAAATCAACAAGCAAGGAGCTAAAAACAATAGAATAATTAATTGTCTTTTACAATTTCACATTGCTCAGGAGTCGACTAAGTTTGGGTTAGATCTTGATAAGGCAATTAATATTCTGAATAGTAGTGAATATAAGACTTTTGAGAATCTAAGAGTCGTTGGCGTTATGGGAATGGCAACTTATACTGACGATGAAACACAAATTCGGAATGAATTCAAAAAGCTTGTTGGTAATTTCAAGCTTCTTAAATCTATTTATTTTTCAGATCGTAGTTACTTCAAAGAGATTTCAATGGGAATGTCGGATGATTACAAAATAGCCATTGATGAAGGTAGTACAATGATTAGAATAGGAACCAAAATTTTTGGTGAAAGAAACTATTAAAATCATTAAATAAATAAAAGAATGATCACATATATATTATTTATTCTTGGATTTGCCTTCTTAATTATTGGAGCAAAACTTTTAATAGACGGAGCCTCCTCTTTAGGCACCAAGGCCGGGCTACCCCAACTAATTATAGGATTGTCAATAGTAGCTTTGGGTACCTCACTTCCCGAATTGGTTATTAATGTTTTTGCAAGTATAAATGGGAATACTGGGCTGGCCATAGGTAATGTGCTGGGTAGTAATATTATGAACACATTGCTGATTGTAGGTATAACAGCAATTATCTATCCTATCAAAGTAAATAGTAGTGTTTGCAAGCGAGATACTTGGATTAATTTAATAGCCATACTCACAATGGCTGTTTTGGCAAATGATGCTATATTTGGCAAAACCAGTAATACCATTGATCAAACTGATGGAATAATTCTCTTAATACTTTTCATCGCCCTGTTGTATATACTTTTCTCAAAGGGGAATAAACAAGAAGATGAAGTAGAAATTCCGGCTAAAGAACTATCCTACTTAAAATCAATTCTTCTAATTATTGCAGGTAGTGTGGGTTTGTTTTTTGGTGGAAGATGGATAGTAGATGGTGCAACGTCAATTGCCAATGACTTTGGTGTATCACAATCCACAATTGGTTTAACTTTAATCGCAATGGCCACAAGTTTACCAGAATTAGTTACATCGGTGGTTGCAGCCCTAAAAAAGAATACAGACATAGCAATTGGTAATGCCCTAGGTTCAAATGTCTTCAATATTTTTCTGGTATTGGGAACCAGCGCAGTAATTACACCTATTTCATTCGATGCAAAATTGAATTTTGAAATTAGTGTATTATTACTTGCATCAATATTTTTGGTGGTGGTAATGCGAGTTGGCAAAACTAAAAGAACAATAACCAGAATTGAGGGAATATTACTAGCTATTAGCTATATAGCATTTTTAATATGGTCACTTATCTAATTAATATTTAACATAACTAAACTATTAATGAAACTTAAAATACTTCTCCTACTATTCGTTACACTTTCAACAAGTGGTGTAATATTAGCACAACAACAAGGTTATGGTTGTATTCGAAATATGGAATTAGTTTCCTTCTCAGGAATTGAAAAAAATACTATCGTAACTAAACCTGTAACCGTTAATATGCCGTTATTCGGAAAACTGGCAAAAAAAAATAGCAGAACATTCCCCCTTCCTTTTGGTGTGGGCTTTCATTCAATATATTACGATCAGGGATATACAGCAAGTGACCTATTATTAACTTCTGATTCTACCAGTATTACAGCCAGAGCTGATACAATTTACCAAAGTACCACAGCATATGAGATGAAAGGAACAATCAGGCCTAATATGTGGTTATTTCCGTTTCTTAATGTTTATGGGATATTTGGATATACTAAAGGAGTTATTTCTCCGAGCCTAGTAGTTCCAACTATTATAATCGAGAACATCCCAATTTTTGATTCAATTGTTGTAGACTCTACTTTCGAAATTCATGATGAAATAGGTTATGTTGGGCCAACCTATGGTGCTGGTGCAACATTATCTCTTGGATATAGATTTTTATTTTTATTGGTCGACTACAACTACTCGGTAACAGACCCGACAGATTTAGAGGAGAATCTCCATAACCACTTTTTTAGTCCTAAAGTCGGTGTTATTTTTGGCAAAAGCACCAAAAAACTAATGGGTGCATTATGGGTTGGCGGTATGTATATTAGTAATGATCAATCCTTTACAGGAAAGGTTGATATTGCCGATATTAATTCAAACTTTATCCCTCTACTTGGTGAAGAAGCGACATATCATGGAAAAATAACTGCCAACCAAAGGTGGAATATGGTATTTGGTGGTTCCTTAATTATTAATAGCCACCATAGTTTAGTACTTGAAGTAGGATTTTTAGAGCGTAAACAAATAACTTTTGGTTACGATTTCAGGTTCTAGCTACAAAGCTGATAATAAGCGTATTAAAAATTATAATCACCTCTTTAAGTTAATTTATTCACATTTTGTTGGAAAAATGGATCATCACGTATATATTTGCATTGTTATTAAATTAACAATGTTTAATGAAAGCACGCGATACTTTTAAGCAATTACCCCATAAGACCATAGAGAGACTAAGTCAGTATAGAAGAGCTCTACTCATATGTTTAGAAAATAATAAAGATCATATTTTCTCTCATGAGATAGCAAAGATTCAGCATATTACTCCTGTCCAAGTTAGACGTGATCTTATGTTAATTGGATATTCAGGAACCCTAAGGAAGGGATATAATATTCAAGAACTAATCGACTTAATTGCAGATATTATCGATAGTGATGAAGGAATTAATGTTGCAATAGTTGGAATGGGTAATCTGGGAAGAGCTCTGATTAACTATTTTTCAGGTAAACGTCATAAACTATCAATAGTTGCCGGATTTGATATCAACCCTGATAAGATTGGGAAAAAAGTTAATGGGATATCATGTTACGACTCTAAGTCTATGGGCGAAATAATTAAAGAAAAGAATATAGAAATAGGTATTATTACTACACCTTCATCACACTCTATGACTACTGCTAATCAATTGGTTGAGGCTGGTATTAAAGGAATTCTAAACTATACTCCTAAGCCTGTTAATGTTCCTGATGGAGTCTATCTTGAAGAATATGACATGATCACAACTCTTGAAAAAGTTGCATTCTATGTTAAGATGGAAAATGAAAGAGCTGCAGACTCAGTTGTCACAAGACAAGACCAAGGCACTGCAGCTTCAGATTTTTAGTACTATACAATTGTAATTCTGGTTCCACCATCATCTACACCAAGTAATTCTGGTGCAGTGATAATTGCATCTTTACCGCTTCTAACAATAAAGTTAATGGCAGCCTGAATTTTTGGCCCCATACTTCCTGCTCCGAACTGACCTTCTTTTAAATATTGCTTAGCTTCAGCAATACTCATTTTATCGATGGTTTTTTCCTGAGGTGTATTAAAGTTCAAACAAACTTTTGGCACATCTGTAAGGATAAACAACTTGTGAGCATGTATCTGAGATGCTAGTAGCGACGAAGCAAGATCTTTATCAATTACAGCATCGATCCCTTGTAATTTATTCTCTTTTTTATAGAAACAAGGAATTCCACCACCACCAACAACGATGGCGATATGCCCTTCACCTGCAATCTTTTCAATTGATCTCATATTAAATATCACCAATGGATCAGGTGAAGCAACAACTTTTCTCCAACCACCTCTGGCTTTATCTTCTTTAAATATGGAACCTGACTCTTTCATAAAAGCTTCAGCTTCTTCCTTATTAAAATAAGGACCAATTGGTTTTGTAGGATTAAGAAAAGCTGGGTCATCTTTATTGACCAATACCTGTGTAATAATAGAAATAATATCCTGATCCATATCATTTTCCATCAGAACATTACGCAATTGTTGTTCAAGCATATAGCCAATAAATCCTTGCGAATATGCAACACTTATATCAAGAGGCATTTCCGGCATTCCATATACTTTATTACCGGCAGCATTTGCCATAAGTATATTTCCTACCTGTGGACCATTACCATGTGTAAGTACAAGATTATATTTTCTATCAATCAGTTTTATCAAATTCTTACTTGCAGAGTAAGCATTTAATTCCTGCTCATCAACCGTTCCTTTCTGACCGGCTTTCAATAAAGCATTACCTCCGAATGCTACAACAGCTAACTTCCTCATAATCAATAATTTTTTAGTGAAAAGGACGACAAATGTACTATTTTTTTTAACTAACGATCAAGATGACAAAAATATTTGTTTTTCTTTAAAAAAACTTCTATTGCATGCTTTATATATATTTCATAAATTCGCTTGGTCTGTAACCCGATCTAACATGGATACTATCAGCCTAAAGAAATTGAATTTTAAGAGTTTTTTTGGATTCGTCATTGGCCCATTATTATTCTTGTGGATTTCAATAACCATGGACCTTGAACCCGGCAAACCAGAAGTAACATATACTCTTGCAATTGCAATATTAATGGCCATCTGGTGGATAACGGAAGTCATTCCACTTGCTATAACAGCTTTATTACCGATAGTTCTTTTTCCATTATTTGGTGTGATGAATGGAAAAGATGTTTCTTCCACATATTTCAATCATGTGATTTTTCTATTTATTGGTGGTTTTATTGTTGCTCTGGCTATGCAGAAGTGGGATCTGCACAAACGCATTGCCATCCGTATATTATTGGTAACAGGCTCTAGTCCCGCAAGGATACTACTAGGGTTTATGTTAGCAACATCATTTCTTTCGATGTGGATATCAAATACTGCCACAGCAATGATGATGGTACCTATTTTGCTCAGTATTACCAAAAAACTGGAGGATTTCATTGAGAAAAAAGAGTTGAAAAAATATACCGTTGGATTATTACTTGGGGTTGCATATAGCGCATCTATTGGTGGAATAGCAACTCTTGTTGGAACACCTCCAAACCTTTCATTGGCTCGTATCTTTCAGATAATGTTCCCCTCGGCACCAGAAATAAGTTTTTCAACATGGTTTATATACGCATTACCAATAAGTATTACTTTTTTTGTAATAACATGGATATATCTATATGCAATATATAAACCAAAAAACTCTTATAAGGCACTTAAAAATATAGACTTTAAAGATCAATACAAAAAACTTGGCAAATCAACCTACGAGCAGAAAGTTGTTGCTATTATTTTCTCATTGCTAGCGATATTATGGCTAACACGTGCGGGAATAAAAATTGGCACTTTTAATATTCCCGGATGGAGTTCATTATTCAATAATCCTACATATATCAATGATGGTACTGTTGCAATAACGCTATCAATTATATTATTCTTAATACCTTCAAAAAGTGGAAAGAGTAAGCGCATCATGGACTGGAAAACAGCATCTGGCATTCCTTGGAACATAGTGCTATTATTCGGGGGTGGATTTGCACTTGCTAGTGCTTTTAAAGAATCGGGGTTATCAATCTGGGTTGGAGAACAACTCAGCGGAATCGGAGGACTTCATCCCATATTAATAATTGCTATCATAGCTCTAACAATGACGTTCTTAACAGAGCTTACTTCAAATACTGCAACTACTGAAATGTTATTACCAGTCCTTGCTGGTTTGTCGGTTACAATAAACGTTAACCCATTATTGTTTATGCTGCCTGCCACAATTAGCGCATCAATGGCATTTATGCTGCCCGTTGCGACCCCACCAAATGCAATAGTATTTGGTTCAAATAAAATATCGGTAATGCAAATGGCCAAAACAGGATTTATCCTCAATATATTGGGTGTAATAATAATCACATTAATAACGTATTTTTGGGGTTCTTGGGTATTTGGGATAGATATGAGTTCAATGCCAGTTTGGGCAATTAGTCCAAAATAATAATCTATATTGAAAACTATCAGCAATCAAAATAAAGCATACATTTTTGCTCTGTTAGCCGTATTATTTTGGTCTACAATGAGCACAGCTTTCAAGCTTACTCTTCAACACATTGAGTTTGATAAGCTATTACTTTGGGCATCACTATTTGGAGGAGTAACACTTCTTTTTATAAATCAACTTGGAAAAAGCCCAATCAGAATTAAGCAATTATCCTTGAAAGACTGGCTTTGGTCAGCTATTATGGGTTTCTTTAACCCATTCCTATACTATCTTGTTCTTTTCAAGGCATATGATCTGCTGGAAGCTCAAATTGCAGGAACACTTAACTATACATGGCCATTGGCACTTGTAATAATGTCGGCAATTTTCTTAAAGCAAAAGGTAAGTTTCATGAGCTATTTGGCAATTTTGGTAAGTTTTTTTGGAATCGTAATCATAAGTACTAAAGGAAGTTTCACAAGCTTTGGGGAATCAAGTTTATTAGGGATATTATTGGCAGTTGGAAGTTCCATTTTTTGGGCATCTTATTGGATAATGAATATTAAAGATAAAAGGGAAGAAACAGGAAAGGTAATGCTAAATATGTTTTTTGGGTTCATTTTTATTATCATCTATATGCTGATGATGTCCAAAGATATTACTTTCCCAACGGGCTATGCTTTAGCAGGATGCATATATATAGGTTTATTCGAAATGAGTTTAACTTTTGTAATTTGGTTGTTTGCACTGAAGTATTCTGTTAGCACTGCAAAAGTCAGTAATTTGATATTTCTATCACCTTTCATTGCCTTGATATTTATAAACTATTATGTAAATGAAATCATACATATGGCAACTATTATAGGGCTAGTCTTTATTATTGGGGGCATATTCCTCCAAAGATTCCTATCAACAAGTAAATGAGATTGATAGTATGCACCTTAATTAATTCATATTTATTGAAAAAAGAGCATCTTCAAAAGCAAATTTCCATACTTTTAAAACTTTAAAAACATAGAGTATGTACCCAAGATTAAGTGATCTGATTAATGATCTATTCGGAACAAATATTACGCTGCCAATACAGAGTTATGGATTCTTTTTGGCGATGGCTTTTTTAACTGCAGCTTTAATTCTTAGAAATGAACTTGACCGTAAAGAAAAACTTGGAGTAATTAAATCAACAATCAGAAAGACAACAGTTGGAAAACCTGCATCAATTATAGAATTACTAATGACATTTGTTATTAGTTTGTTAGTGGGATTTAAATTAATTGGGATTATAGTTTTCTATGATCAAGTAATTATAAACCCTCAGGAATTTGTTTTTTCATCTGACGGATCCTGGATAGGGGGTATTATTCTTGCATGTGTAATTACTTATCTTCAATACTACTTGAAAAATAAACAAAAGCTAGCTGTACCGGAGATCCGCATGGAAGAAGTTCCTGCCAAAGACCAGATGTGGGCTATATTGTTTATTGCGGTAGTTTTTGGAATAGTTGGAGCTAAGATTTTTCATCAGCTTGAAAATATGGATGAATTTCTCAGAGACCCAATAGGATCGCTTTTATCTTTTAGTGGATTAACATTTTATGGTGGGCTAATTGTAGCTGCCTTTGCTGTTGGAATCTATGGTGAAAAGCAGAATATTCCATGGCGGCATATTGCAGATTCAGTTGCTCCTCCTCTAATTATTGGTTATGGAATTGGTCGCATAGGCTGTCAAATTGCAGGTGATGGCGACTGGGGAATTGTAAATACTATGCTTCAACCGGAGTGGTTATCATTCCTACCAGAATGGACATGGTCATATACCTATCCACATAATATCCTAAATCAAGGAATCCCCATTGAAGGATGTGTTGGAGCTCATTGTAACGAGTTAGCTCAACCTGTTTGGCCAACTCCAATTTATGAAACAACCATGGCATTTATAATATTCGGTATTCTTATGGTAATCCGAAAACACATAAATATTCCCGGTGCTATTTTCGCGATCTACCTAATGTTTAACGGGTTAGAAAGATTTTTAATTGAAAAAATCAGAGTAAATAACTTATTTGATTTTTTAGGTATGAAAGTTACTCAGGCAGAAGTAATATCCACATCTCTTTTCTTGATAGGTATTATTTTCCTAGTTGTATTTGTCATACAGGATAAAAAAGCAAAGCAACATTGATCAATAAATACCTTAAGCCTTTAGCTTAAGTAATAATACATTGAACGAAATAACCTCATGAAACTCGACATAATAACAAAGCAGGTAGTTAACTTAAGCAAAGCTGTAGGACATACCATTAAAAGTGAATCGAAAAAATTTACTGAATCCGATATTGAGTCGAAGGGATTACACGATCTTGTAACTTATGTTGATAAGCAATCGGAAAAAATAATTGTTCAAGAACTTGGAGTATTATTACCTGAGGCTGGATTCATAGCAGAAGAAGACTCCACACTAAAAACAAAAGAAAAGTATAATTGGGTCATCGACCCATTGGATGGTACCACAAATTTTATTCATGGTTTACCACCATATGCAATTTCTATTGCATTATTAGATGGTGAAGAGCCGATTATAGGGGTTATTTATGAAATAAACCTTGGTGAATGTTTTTACGCCTGGAAAGGTGGCCCTGCATACTTAAATGGAAAGGAAATTCAAGTGTCAAAAACAATGGAGCTTAACAACTCTCTCATTGCTACAGGCTTCCCGTACTATGACTACACAAAACTTCCTCAATACATGAATTTGCTTAGTGACTTAATGAAATCAACACGTGGCATAAGAAGATTGGGATCGGCAGCAACCGACATGGCTTATGTGGCATGTGGAAGATTTGATGTGTTTTATGAATATGGATTAAACTCATGGGATATTGCTGCTGGCATTATCATTGTTAGGCAAGCAGGCGGAATTATTACTGATTTTCAAGGAGGAAATGATTTTCTTTTTGGAAAAGAAATAATTGCATCCAATGGTACAACACATAAAGAAATGGCAAATAAAATCGCTAACTTCTTTCAGGAATAGCTTAATCCATAATCGGTTAATTTTTTGTATCATTGTAAGTTAAAATATCATTGATTAATGACAGATAATAGGCATAGTGATTTTGAAAAAGATAGTCCCACACGTAGTATTCTAAAAGCTATTAGCTGGAGGTTTATTGCCTCGGGATCAACTTTTATTATAAGCTTTACCATCTTCACACAAGCAACAGAAACTGCTTTTAAGGAAATTATTGGCGCAGTGTCAATGATTACAGCTGTTGATATAGTTGCAAAACTAATTCTGTATTATCTTCATGAGAGAATGTGGACAAATATTGTATGGGGTAAATATTGGAAAAGACAAGCTGCCCGTCGTAGGGTTCGAAGAATAAATAAAATCAGGAAAAAACATGAAAGCACTGTGGATTAGAAGTATTGTATCTCTTTTTCTTATTACGTTTTTTTTTAATGGTATTGCTTCAATCGACAGCACCAAAACAATTATTTACACTTTTAACATTGATGAAATGATTGCGCCTCCAGTTTGGCGCACCACCAAATTGGCCATTGAAAATGCCGAGAAAAATAATGCTGATCTTATCCTAATTAGTATGAATACATATGGTGGAATGTTAGATGCCGCCGATTCAATTAGAACAAAGATCCTTGATTCTGAAATACCAATTTATGTATTTATCGATAAAAATGCTGCCTCTGCAGGTGCCTTAATTTCCATTGCTTGCGACAGCATATATATGGCTCCCGGTTCAAATATTGGAGCAGCTACTGTTGTTGATGGTGAGGGAAAAGTACTTCCGGATAAGTATCAGTCATACATGAGGTCAATGATGCGATCTACAGCAGAAGCAAAAGGACGAGATCCGGAGGTTGCTCAAGCAATGGTTGATCCAAAAATATTTGTGGCAGGAATTAGTGATACTGGACAGGTACTTACATTTACAACATCTGAGGCTGTTGAACATAATTATTGTGAAGCAGAAGTAGAAGATATTTATGAACTGTTGGAACATGCCGGATATGACAATTATGAGTTTATTGAACATAAAATATCTGCTACCGATAAAATCATTGGATGGCTTATCAATCCTATGATTAGCGGTGTGCTAATAATGATTATTATTGGTGGTATTTATTTTGAACTGCAATCACCAGGCATCGGTTTTCCAATTGCTGCATCATTGCTTGCTGCATTACTCTATTTTGCACCTTTATATGTTGAAGGACTTGCCAATAATTGGGAAATAGTACTTTTCGTTGTTGGATTGATTCTGCTGGTGGTTGAGATTTTTGCAATCCCGGGATTCGGTATTTTCGGTATTCTTGGAATATTCTTTATGATAACCGGGTTAACTCTCAGTATGGTTGGGAATGTTGGCCCTGGATTCTTTGACATAGACACATCTGGAATCGTAGGAGCGTTTCTTATTGTCATAATAGCATTTTTTACAGCTATTTTTGGTTCAATAATACTGAGTAAACAGTTATTTACAACACATGCTTTTGGACATCTTGCTCTTGATAAAGTACAAAGCACATCAGAAGGATATACATCTGCATCCAATAAGTATAAGTCAATGGTTGGAAAAACAGGTAAGAGTTATACTGTACTTCGACCATCAGGTAAGGTTATTTTTGATGATGTACTATACGATGCCACAGCAAGGTCGGGTATGATTGAAAAAGATGTTGATATCGTTATTTATGGATATCAGAATTCTCAACTAATTGTTGATAAAGTGTAGGCAAAACTTCATATAGTTCAGATGAAGCAGAATAATAAATTATTTCTTGTTAAAGATGACATCACTAAACTTGATGTTGATGCTATTGTAAATGCTGCCAACAGCCGACTTGCCGGAGGTGGTGGTGTTGATGCTGCAATACATCTTGCAGCTGGCCCTGAACTCTCCATTGCATGTAAAAAACTGAATGGATGTACAACCGGTTCTTCAAAAATCACAGATGGATTTAACCTAACCGCAAGCCATATTATTCATACCGTTGGCCCCATTTGGAGAGGAGGTAATTCCGGAGAAACTGAATTATTGAAGAGTTGCTATCTAACGAGTCTTGAATTAGCTGATAAACATAATATTAGAACGATAGCATTTCCAAATATCAGCACCGGTATTTATGGTTATCCTAAACAGGAAGCTGCAGAAATTGCATTTGAAACTGTCAGCAATTTTATATCGGAAAGCCCAACCATTGAACAAGTGATTTTTGTTTGTTTCGATAATGAGAATTATGAAATCTACCAAAAGTTATTGGGGAAATAACTTTCTGATACAAGTAGTATTTTCTATTTCAATTGGTAATAAAACTCAAGAATTACACTAAGTGAATTCCATCGTCTTCAATCTTTATTATTTTCTTTTTATATAATAATCCAACTGCCTTTTTAAACACCTTTTTACTCATCTCCAATTTGGCAAGAATTATCACAGGATCTGATTTATCACTTAGGTTTAAAAAACCATTGTTCTCTTTTAATTTTTCTACAATTTTATCGGCATTGGGTTCAATATTAGTATAGCCTTGCTTTTGCAAACTCACATCAATCTTATTATCAGGGCGGATATTCTTTATATAACCTACAATTCTCTCCCCTGGTGAAACAGCCTGAAACAACTCATTATCATATAATAATCCTTTATGAACATTATTAATTATCACATTAATACCTAAGTCTGTTGGGTTACAAATAAGCAAATTTACTTCGTCATCTTTTTCAACAGTAATATTATCTTTTTCAAGATACCTATCGGTTTTCCCTGTTCCAACTAACCTGTCAGTTTTTTCATCAAGATATAAATAAACAGGATAGCTATTCCCGGGTTTCATCCGTTGGATTTGTTCCGAATAAGGTACCAATAGATCTTTTTCAAGTCCCCAATCCATGAATGCTCCAACAGGATTCATATCAACCACTTCAAGAACGGCAAATTCATTTAGCATGATATTGGGTTGTATATCAGTCGCAATAAGCCTGTCTTCGGAATCTTTATACACAAAAACACTAATCTCATCACCCACAACCATACCGCTTGGAACATATTTATTGGGAAGAAGAACCTCATTATCTTCCTTATCCACAAGATAATACCCATTTAATGTCCTTCTTTTTGCTGATAATGTATTGAATACTCCTTGATTCATAAAGCGATCGAATTATTTTTTACAAAAGTAGCTTAATTGTATCAACTAATATGGCTTACCTTATTCCCAGTTTCTTATGTATTTTATTGATAGTTCTTGTGCTTTTTGATTTTACTCCTGCAGAGCCAAATGGTAATAACTGTTCTAACATCAATGCCAATTCATTTAGCAGGTCTGGTTCATTGACCGACAATTTATAAAAGATATCTGTAGAATAAATAACATGAGCTATTTCCGAACCTTTATCCATTAATACTTCTGAAGTAAACTGAAGCACTTCCCCATGAAGCTCTTCAGGGATATCAACATTAACAAGTAATGCAAGAAATGCCCTTTGTATTGGGATACTATCAATCACTGGTAGTATATTGATTATCTGTGGAACAAACGGTTCAACTATCTGAGGATTTCGATCACTTATTATCCTCAGTGGCCATGAGGCTCTTCTAGAAACCGGTTCTTCGTTACGAAAAACTATTTCCAGAAGTTCACCCAATATTGCAGGCTGCTTAATTACAATATCTGCAATAAAATCAGCTTGAGCACGAGAATGCTCTGCCATAATTATATCATTGAGACTATCCATATTCTTATCCATAACAAAAATATATTAATTCCATCTACCAACAATATTGATTTTAAATTGAAGCTAAAAAATTACGTTCTTTGTTTGTAATTAAAACAGCTAATACACTAAATGGCTAAACGAGGATTCTTACGTGATTTTATTGGAGTATTAAACAGCAATGTTTTCTCGATAATCTGTGGCGTCCTGGTGGTTATCCTTCTAACAAATATACTTGGAGCAAAAGGTTTTGGATTGTATTATGCACTCCTCGTAATTCCCATAATAGTTGTAAGCCTTACTCACCTTGGAATTAGAGGTGCATCAATTTTTCTAATAGGACAAAAAAAGTATAGTGATGACCAAATCGTTTCCACAGTTTTAACGCTATTGATATTTACCAGTATCATTGGAGTAATAATGAGTATTGGTGCCTATTATTTACTCCATGAACCCGAGTATACAATTGGGCTTATTGCGATGGTTGTAATCATAATACCTTTCCGTTTGGCTATTGTGTACATTGGAGGAATTTATTTTGGTAAAGATGAAATTAAAAAAGCTAACAGGCTTGAATGGTCAATTAACCTGATTAATCTAATTCTTGCAATAATATTGGTTTGGTGGTTTGAAACCGGACTTACAGGAGCAATCATTTCACTTACAACAGCAAATATCATAGTTGGCATTTATGCCATTGGATCCATGTATCGTAGGTTTAATATTAAGATTGGAATAGTTCCCCCTCTTGTGAGAAATATGCTAAAGCTAGGTATAATGTACGCTTTTACATTTTTTGTTATACAGCTTAATTACCGATTAGATATTCTGCTACTTGAAAGATTTTCCACAATTGAAGAAGTTGGAATTTACTCCCTTGGTGTACATATCGCTGAGCAATTATGGCAGATTCCTTTTGCAATCAGCATTGTTTTGTTCAGCAGGACCGCCAATTTGGATGACCAAAACAAAATCACCTCTTCAACAATTACTCTGGCACGACAATCTGTAATCCTAATAATTCTACTTTCCTTGGCTGTCATTGGTCTAGCTCCATATTTGATTCCTCCCGTCTTTGGACAAGAGTTTATTCCATCTGTGCAGATCCTTAATTTAATACTTCCTGGGGTTATCATACTTGTGGTATTCAGGGTATTAAGTGGTCAACTTGCGGGGATTGGAAAACCACAATATGCTGTTTATATTTTCATACCTGCCTTGATAATAAATCTAATACTTAACTATTTATGGATCCCTGATTATGGTGCCAAAGGAGCAGCATGGGCATCTGATATAAGTTATGCTGTGGGTACAATAGG
Organism: uncultured Bacteroidota bacterium; assembly: GCA_937901015.1. GTDB lineage: Bacteria > Bacteroidota > Bacteroidia > Bacteroidales > F082. The sequence goes on from CALCGQ010000222.1 coordinate 17,233, forward strand.
GTATTGGATAATTTTTTCAAAGATTACAGGAGTAAGCAAATTAGAAATTTTGAAGTTCAGCAAGAATGATATCAGTATATTTGCCGATCTTAAAAACATGGTTCTTGATAAATGGAAAAAATAGCTGATATACCTTTTTTCTTTGTTGTTGGTCGACCCCGATCAGGTACAACTTTATTAAGAACATTATTTGATGCTCATCCAAATATAAGTTTCCCTCCTGAGTGCCAGTTCATAATTAATTTGTATCCAAAATATAAATCACTGGAAATCTGGAGCAGAAAAGACATATTGGAATTCTATGATGACCTCATCCAACAATGGCTTTTTGACACATGGAAAATTGACAATCAAAGCCTCAAAGCCAGTCTTCTAAAATATGAAGGTGCTAATACATATGGTAATATTTGTAAAGCTGTTTATCTCGAGTATAATTCTTTGTTTGCCAAGGATAAGATAAAGTTTATTGGCGACAAAAATCCGGGATATGCTATTTACACTAAGCAGTTATTAAAGATCTTTCCTGAAGCTAAATTTATTCATATTATAAGAGATTACAGAGATAATTTTGTTTCAATAAAAAATGTGGATTTTGAAGTACCAATTCCCTCTCTTGTAGTCCAGAAGTGGAAATACTTCTACAAGAAATTCAAGAAAGACAGCAAACTAAAACCATCAGTATATAGGACCTTGAATTATGAAGAACTTGCCAAAAATCCAGAAACAGAATATGGTAAACTTTGTGGATTTTTAGGTATTGATTACACGGATTCTGTATTTGACTTCCATGAAAAGAAAGATGATATCCTAAAACAATACCCATCAGGATATATAAAAACCTACCATACCAGCTTAATGCAAAAAGTAAATACTTCTAAGATTGGAGTATGGAAGAATCAACTTACTGATAAGCAGGTAAAAATCATGGACGTAACTGCCGGACAAATTGCTGAAGAATCTGGTTATCAAAGAAAATACAAAAAATTCAATTTATTAATTTGGGGTCAGTCTATTCCAGGAAGAGCCTATGCTGCACTATTATCATTGGCCACAAAAATTGTTGACAGTTTCCCCTATAAAATCAGGATGGCCATTTTAATTAAAGGCCCATTATATTTAGCCAAATTATATCTTTCCCTGTTCAATAGGAAAAAGCTAAAAGAACTTGACAATGTATTAATTAAGCGTAATTAATCTTTGTTTTGCAGATCTAAATCAGTCACATCAAGAAGTTTACAAACCGGATAAGGATAGTACCTTGAACCCCATTGCGGAACAAGATATCTATCAAAGAAATTCCATTTAAGCATACCATCTTTGGCTTCTGGCTCCAGAAGAGCAGCGATAACAGAACTAAGTTTTTGATCAGTTTTAACTACATAAGTACCTGCTTCAAATTTTCTATCAATGGTCTTAAAACCACCTTCGACACTATTGGTATAATGCCCCTGATTCAGTCGTGATGATGGTGCAATTTTATCAAAAACAAACTCTTCCACCGACAATGTAATAGAATCTGCCAGTTGATCAACTTTAATACCATGCCTACTAAGCAATGATATTACTTCACTATCTATTGAAGTAATTATATATGCATAAGGAAACTTCACATTCTTAGTTGCATAATAATCAGCAATATATGGTACTGTGACAGTTACTTTTCGATCACTCTTTTTATACCGCCAATAACCCACAACTCCCGGAATAGTATCTGTTTCATAAGCTAAGATTGTAATTGGGTCGGGTGTTGGTTTACCTTCGTAATCTATTGCAAAAGAATCGGTCTTTGCAACCATCAACCCTCTATTTATAGTCCGTTGATCGGCTTCTGACAATAGTTTTTTTATTTCATTTTTGTTTTCTGATCCATATTCAAGAACAGTTTGTAAAAAACTATAGCAACCTAAAACACGACTTTTATAATCAGCATAAGCATAGTTTTCATTCAATATTGCCAACCTGTTTCTCACACCAATATAGTTAACCAGATATCTTGGTTCACTAGCATACGAAGTCCATCCTTTTGAATAGTCCATTCTATCAATAAAAACGCCATAGTATATGTTTTTTACATCATACACATCCCACAATGTACGATGAACACTGGGCATCATTTTATCTCGCATATAGTTTATTAAACTTCTGTCACCATTGGGGTTTTGCATCCATGTGAATGTTATAGGTTCCTCATGGAATGAACCATTTGTGGTATGGCAATCAACCGAGATTGCAGGATCCCATTTGTTTAATATCTGATCCACAACAGCTGCAATCTCAGGTGTTTCCAACTTCATTGCATCTCTATTAAGATCAAGGTTCTGGCCGTTATACCTCACTCCCACTCCGTTTATTGGTCCAACTTGATTCCTGCGATTATTGGTACTAATCTTTTCATTTCCATCAATATTCAAAATTGGAGTAATTAGAATAACTGCTTTTTTCAATACTTCAGAATCCGGGTTCTTAAGAAGATCACGTGTTAACATCATCACAGCTTCTTTTCCCTCCACTTCACCTGCATGAATATTTGCCTGAATATAAATCACTATTCTATCACCAACATCTTCCGGGTCACTTGGTAAAGGATTTGCTAGAATCATCATAGGCACATCATATCCTTCTGTGGATTTTGCAATGGTTTCTATTCGAAGGTAATCTGGATTTCGTTGTTCTAGCTCTGAAATAAAGGTTAGTACATCATCATAGGTAGATGTGGATGTATATTCCGATTTTTCTGCAACTGTGACAAGCTCATTTTGTGAAGTAGCACATTGACAATTTAGTACTAATAATATAGTAAAGATTAATAGTCTCTTCATAATAACTCTTCTCATATGATTTTCAATGCCGTAAAAGTAGCGATCTTCATTGAATTAATCAAAATAAAAATAGTAGTGTCTATGAATTCTAATGGCTAATTTTAACTAAATTTGACCATTATTAAAAACTAAAAATTAAAGAGATGAAATCGCTAGAAGGCACTCAAACCGAACAAAACTTGCTTAAGGCATTTGCTGGTGAATCACAAGCGCGCATGCGCTATGATTATTTCACAAAACAAGCTAGAAAAGAAGGCCTAGAACAAATTGCTGCAATTTTTGAAGAAACTGCGCTTAACGAAAAAGAACACGCTAAACGATTTTTCAAATTTCTTGAAGGAAGACCTGTTGAAATTACTGCTACATATCCCGCAGGTAAGATTGGAACTACAATGGAAAATTTAAAGGCATCCGCTGAAGGTGAAAATGAAGAATGGACAGAGTTATATCCAGAATTTGCTCGAATTGCTGAAGAGGAAGGTTTTAAAGAGGTCGCTGTAGCATTCAAAATGATTGCAAAAGTTGAGAAAGCCCATGAGGAGAGATACAACAAATTGTATAAAAATCTTGACGAAGGACATGTTTTTGAAAGAGGAGATACAATAGTATGGAAATGCCGTAACTGCGGTTATCTTCATGAAGGTAAAAAAGCACCTCAGAAATGTCCAGCATGCTTACACCCTCAATCATATTTTGAAATAAAAGAGAAAAACTATTAGCCTTAGGTTAATTTAGATTCTCAATAAAATCATATCTAAATGCATTTTCTCCATGAGTTAGGTCCTGTAATCAAGCAATCGTTGACAATAACGCTATTTGTGTTATCGATGATGCTGATTATTGAGTACTTCAATGTGTTTTCACGAGGTAAATGGGGTAAGAACCTCAAGACCAGCACATGGAAGCAAATACTATTGGCTGCAGTGCTGGGTGTAATACCAGGTTGCTTAGGTGCCTATACTGCAGTTTCACTTTACATTCATAATGTAATTGGGACTGCGGCATTGGCAACTGCCATGATTGCAACATCAGGTGATGAGGCTTTCTTTATGTTTTCTGTGATTCCTGATACAGCACTCATAATTCAAGGTTCAATATTTCTGATTGCAATAATTACTGGATTCATAGTTAGTATTTTTATCAAGAAGAACCAGCAAAGTGTTATCAACCAAGAGAAGCATCTTGAAGTACATACCGATGAAGCACAATGCTTTTGTTTTAGCTGGGGATCAATAGCTGCTAATTTTAAAAATATATCTCTATTAAGAGTATTATTATTATTGATACTACCAGCAACACTTATATTTATTATTTTCTTTAATGGTCATGAACATGGCGACCACTTTGAGTTCCTTTCGATGCCTGACATGGAGCACAGCCATCCAGAATGGATAAGATATACCTTTATAGCTGTTTTATCCATTTCAATACTTATGATTATTACTGTTAATGATCATTTCCTATCGCACCATATCAGAGATCATATCATTAAAAAGCACTTTGTAAGAATATTGGCATGGACATTCTTCACATTGCTTATTCTAAATTTCATTAATCACTATCTTGATCTTGAGCAGATTATTGGAGACAATATTTATATAATTCTTGTGGTTGCAGTGCTTGTGGGCATAATCCCGGAATCAGGACCACATTTATTCTTTCTTCTCCTTTTTGCATCAGGCGCCTTACCTCTAAGTATACTACTTGCTAACTCTATTGTTCAGGATGGACATGGCAGTTTGCCATTACTTGCTGAGTCGAGAAAAGGTTTCTTTCTAATTAAAGGAATAAACTTACTTGTGGGTTTAATAGTTGGAATTACCGGAATCTTAATGGGAATATAAAATCTTACAATATTCCAGAATCACAAATCAATCTGTTCTGCAATCGTTTTCGTATTGACTTTACAGCAAAAATACTGATTACTAATATCTAAGACAATATTCCAAAAAGCAACAATCTCTGATTTATTCAAAAAATAGAGTTACATTTATGCACTTAAAAATTGAAAAATTCTAAATATGAAAAAAAGTTGGATTGTAATAATTATAATTTTATTAGTAGGATTTCTTGCATATAGCTATGTAAAGGGATCATATAACAGTATGGTAACATTGAGTGAAAGCGTTGATAAGCAATGGGCCGATGTTGAAAATGTTTACCAAAGAAGAGCAGACCTTATTCCAAACCTAGTAGCCACAGTTAAAGGATATGCAGAACACGAAAAGGAAACTCTGGAAGGTGTTATTAATGCAAGATCAAAGGCCACAAGCACCACAATTAATCCAGGAGATCTTAGTGCTCAAAATATTGCTGCTTTTCAGCAAGCACAACAAGGATTGAGTAGTGCTTTATCCAGACTTATGGTTGTTGTTGAAAGATACCCAGATCTAAAAGCAAATCAGAACTTCTTGGAACTTCAATCACAGCTAGAAGGAACAGAAAATAGAATTGCTGTTGAGCGACGCAAGTTCAATGAGTCAGCTCAAGCTTACAATACTAGCATTAAGTTATTCCCAAAGAATCTTTTTGCTAATATGTTTGGTTTTGATAAAAAACCATACTTCGAAGCCCAAAGTGGTGCAGAAAATGCGCCAAAAGTTGAGTTCTAGTTTCTCAACATAACCGAATATCTTAATATAGATTAATCTGCAATAACAGTAATTAACTGTTTACAAAATAAAAAAAATCAAATGACCAAAGCCAAAGATTTCTTTACCAAAGAACAACAAACGGAAATAAAAAAAGCAATTTTAAATGCTGAACATGATACTTCCGGGGAAATTAGAGTTCACATTGATAATGAATGTAGGGGTGACGCTTTAGATAGAGCCTCGTTCTTATTTGGAAAGCTAAAGATGGATAAAACTGAACTCCACAATGGAGTGTTGTTCTATTTGGCAATAAAAAGCAAGAAATTTGCTATTATAGGCGACTCCGGAATAAACAAAGAAGTACCAGAGAACTTTTGGGAAGATATAAAAATCAAGATAACTGAACATTTTAAAGCTGGTGAATTCGCTCTTGGTCTAATAGATGGGATAACTATGGCTGGCGCGAGGCTAAAAAAGCACTTCCCTTATCACATTGATGACATCAACGAACTATCTGATGAAATTTCCTTTGGAGATTAACGCAATCACAAACTACAATGACATTTACAATAAAACCTAATATTATATTGATATTGGCTTTGTTATTTTTCACGACAATCGTGACAAGTGCAACTGGTCAGAGCGTCCCAGATCGACCTAATCCTCCTAGATTGGTCAATGATCTTGCCAATATTTTATCAAAAAAAGAAATAAGAGCATTAGAAAAGAAACTTGTTAGATTTAATGATACCACTTCCAATCAAATTACAGTTGTAATAATTAACACATTGGGTGAATTAACACCGGCAATGTTTGCATATGAGATAGGAGAAAAATGGAAAGTTGGACAAAAGAAATTCGACAATGGAGTTGTTTTACTTGTAAAACCTAAACTACCACCTGATAATAAAGGTGAAGCATATATTGCGGTTGGTTATGGACTAGAGCCAGCAATACCAGATGCAATTGCACGACGTATAGTTGAAAATGAGATGATTCCTTCATTCAGGCAAGGTGATTACTACACAGGTATAGATAAAGCCACTTCAATATTAATGGAAATGGCATCAGGTGAAATTACTGCAGAGGGTTACCGTAAACAAAGTGGTGCAAATGGTTTTGTATCATTACTTCCATTTTTAGTAATCATAATCATTGTGATTATGATGAGAGGTAGTAAATCAAGAACCCATGGAATTAGTTCAGGGGGCTCAGGTTCTTTATGGACAGCACTATGGCTTGGTAGTATGATGGGAAGTGGAAGATCAAATTCTGGATCTTGGGGTAACTTTTCCGGCGGTAGCTCAGGCTTTGGCGGAGGTGGTGGATTTGGCGGTTTCGGTGGTGGAAGCTTCGGTGGTGGTGGCGCTGGCGGAAGCTGGTAGGTGGTTATTGGTCTTTGGTCATTGGTCTTTAGTCATTGGTCTTTAGTCATTGGTCATTAGTCTTTGGTCATTAGTCTTTGGTCTTTGGTCATTAGTTATTGGTCTTTGCCATTCACATTCAATCATTGACTCATTGTCTCATTCACTCATTGTCTCATTCACCCATTGCCCCATTCACCCATTGCATCTTTTTTGTACCTTTGCATTCCAAAAATAAAACACGTGGAAATACTTGACAAATTAGAGGTTGTAAAAAATCGTTGGGAGGAAATATCAGAGCAAATGAATGATCCGGATGTAATTACGGATATGAAGCGCTATGTTAAACTCAACAAGGATTACAAAGATCTTGAACCACTTGTAACTGCCTACAAGGACTACAAAACAATTATCTCGAACATTGATGGTGCTAAAGAAGTTCTTGAAACGGAAAAAGATGCTGATTTTAGAGAAATGGCAAAGGATGAACTTGACCAGTTGACTCCAGAGAAAGAAGCTCTTGAAGAAAAGATTAGAATGCTGCTTATTCCAAAGGATCCTCAGGATTCTAAGAATGCTATTATGGAAGTAAGAGCCGGAACAGGCGGTGATGAAGCTAGTATTTTTGCAGGTGATCTCTTTAGAATGTACCAAAAGTTCTGTGAATCAAAAAAATGGAAAATTGAGATAACCAGAATTAACGAAGGTACTGCCGGTGGCTATAAAGAGATTGTATTTAGCATCACTGGAAACGGTGCCTATGGGATTCTGAAATTTGAATCGGGTGTTCACCGTGTTCAAAGAGTTCCAAAAACAGAAACCCAGGGACGTGTTCATACCTCTGCAGCATCTGTTGTTGTTCTTCCCGAAGCTGAAGACTTTGATGTTGAACTAAATGATAAAGATATTCGTAAGGATACTTATTGCTCATCAGGTCCTGGTGGACAATCGGTAAATACCACCTATTCTGCCATTCGCTTAACTCATATTCCAACTGGTATTGTAGTTACTTGTCAAGATGAAAAATCACAGCTGAAAAACCTTGCAAAAGCAATGAAGGAACTTCGTAACAGATTATATGATCTAGAATATACAAAGTATCTTGAAGAAATGTCGGGGAAACGTAAAACCATGGTTTCTACTGGAGACCGTTCTGCAAAAATCAGAACTTACAATTGGCCACAGGGTCGTGTTACTGATCACAGAATCAATCTAACCCTTTATAATCTTCCAGCAATTATTGATGGTGATATTCAAGACATTATGGAAAAGCTTCAGATGGCTGAAAATGCTGAAAAGTTGAAAGAAGAAATGTAGAAAGATTAATCCTTATAAATTACATATAATTGAACCAAATCAATAAACCGAAAATAGTTACATAAATGAATCGACAAGAGCTGTTTAATATTATTCAAAAGAAAAAATCCTTTCTCTGTGTTGGATTAGATACTGATATAAACAAGATTCCAAAGCATTTGCTTTCCTTGGAAGATCCAATTTTTGAATTCAATAAGCAAATTGTAGATTCTACTCATGAATATACTGTAGCCTACAAACCAAACCTTGCATTCTATGAATCACTTGGTTCCAAAGGATGGGATAGTCTAGAGAAAACCGTTAATTATATTCGTTCAACAACTAAGGATATATTTATCATAGCAGATGCTAAACGTGGAGATATTGGTAATACATCAGCAATGTATGCCAAAACTTTTTTTGATACTTATGATTTTGATGCTGTAACATTGGCTCCTTACATGGGCTTGGATACGGTTTCTCCTTTTTTAGAATATGATGGAAAATGGTCAATTATACTTGCTCTTACTTCAAATAAAAGCGCTGCAGATTTTCAGTATATAACTGATGATAAAAACAATAGATTGTTTGAGAATGTGCTAACTACAGCACAAACATGGGGTTCTGATGATCAGTTAATGTTTGTTGTTGGAGCCACTAAAGCCGAAGCATTGCAAGGTATTAGAAATATCGCACCAAATAGCTTTCTATTAGTTCCCGGCGTTGGAGCCCAAGGCGGTAGTTTGGAAGAAGTTGCAAAATACGGAATGAATGATCACTGTGGATTATTGGTAAACTCCTCCAGAGGAATCATTTACGCATCAAGCAATGTAGATTTCGGGAAAATTGCTGGCGAAAAAGCAAAAGAACTAAAGGTTGAAATGGAAGTTTACCTGAAAAAATCCAAATTACTATAATCATATAATCAAAAGAAAACGAATAATCTCATAAAAAAACCTCTTAACTATAGTAAGCTAAGAGGTTTTTTTATATCTATAGGGTAACTACAAACCTTCAACTATTGTTGTCCAACCATGTTTATCTTCAATCTCACCTTCCTGAATAGCACGAAGAGTGATATAGAGTTTTGTTGAATAAGGTCCGGCAATATCGCCATACTCATAAGTTACGTCCTTAACACGATCGTATACTTTTCCAATTGGACTTATAATCGCTGCTGTTCCGCAAGCGCCTGCTTCTTCAAATGTAGCTAGTTCTTCTATTGGAACACTTCTGCGTTCAACTTTAAGACCAATATCTTCTGCAATTTTTTCAAGACTCATATTAGTTATCGAAGGCAGAATACTTGAAGACTGAGGAGTAATATATCTACCATCCTTTATTCCAAAGAAATTGGCAGGACCAGCTTCATCAATATATTTTTTCTCCAATGCATCTAAAAACAGAACTGAAGCAAAGCCATCTTTATGGGCTCTGTTTGCAGGTCGCATACTTGCAGCATAATTACCTCCAACTTTAATATTGCCTGTCCCTAGAGGTGCAGCTCTGTCGTAATCACGAACAACCTCAATTGGTACTGGCTTAAATCCTTCTTTAAAATATGGACCAACAGGGGTTACAAACACCATAAACATATATTCATCGGCTGGCTTAACTCCTACTTGGGGACCACTTCCAAAAAGTAATGGCCTAAGATAAAGAGTTGCTCCTGTTCCATAAGGAGGTATAAACTTTGCGTTTAGCTCTATGGCTTTAAATATCGCTTCTTTAAACAATTTCTCAGGCACCTTAGCCATCATAATTCCTTCGGCTGATTTTGCCATCCTTTTGGCATTTTCTTCCCATCTAAAAAGACGTACTTTACCATCTTTCCCACGATAAGCTTTTAAGCCTTCAAATGCTTCCTGACCGTAATGTAAGGCTGTTGCAGCCATGTGTATATTTATGGATTCTGAAGATGTTATCTCTAACTCACCCCAGCTACCATTTCTATAATAACAACGGACATTGTAATCGGTTTTATGATATCCGAAAGGTAGGTTGCCCCAATCTATATTCATTGAATTATCCATGTGTGAATTTTTAAAAATATTTCGCTAATTTAGGGATAAATACGAATATAGAATAGTTAGACTTTTACAAATCCTCTAGTTTATAAAGCGTACAAATAGTGTAATACAATCGATTGTTGTATCAATGTTTCACAAACTTCGATAGCCCAATAATCTTTGTATCAGCATAGTTAGCCAGAAAATATATTCCACTGTTAAGATTCTGAATATCAATTTCTAATTCGAAGGAATTTTTCTCAAAATCTCCCTGTAAAATAGTTTTTCCAGATAAATCAGATATTGTATAAGTATAATCTGAAAAATTGTTGGCAAAATCATAGTTAAGCATCAATTTATCGGAAGCAGGAATTGGATAAACTGAAACTCTTTCATCCATATTCAGAATATTTGTTGCTGAAATAACTATATTAATCGTGCTAATTGCTGAATCCACATTACATCCTGAAAAGGCCTTAAGTGTTACTTCAAATTCACCTGATTCAAGGTAAGTATAAGTTGGACTAAAAGTAGTATCAGTATCTCCATTACCAAAATCCCAATGGTATTCATCCGAGTTAACGGACAAATTCTCAAAAATGACTTCAGCTCCATTCTGATTATAATCAAATTCTGCCCTAACTGTGGTGGTATCAATATTCCATAATTCAAGGTTACCAAGCACAGTTTCATCAGCTATAGTTTGCAGATAGTTGGCATCACCTTCTGATAATCCACCTAAATAACTGAGTCCGATAGGGCTTTCCTGATATATTGCAGCATAAAAAGTACAAGCAGCAAGATAACTTCCTGCCATGCTGGGATGACTACCATCACCGGAAAATAATTCTATGGGATCTCCATATTCTACTATTGACTTCTTCCATGCAATTCCTACTGGACTAACTGGTGTATCAAGAAAATTTGACATATTCAGATATGCAGAGGCTAAACTATCTTGCATATGTGCATAATCAACAAAATCAACACTACAGTAGTTGTCGATGCACTGCTGACCTCCGTATTTTCTTCCCCATGTCATGTAGAACATTGTTTGAGAACATGGATGGCTATTTCTAATAATTGAATCTAAATTAATTGAACCGGGATAGGTATAATTATTACGAAAATGGTCAACTACAGGGAATTGACTTTGCTCCTGCAACACAACATAATCCCAATCCTCAGCCGCAATTTTACTCAACGATGTTTGGTTATATAAATGACCGTTACTTGGATAAGCCAAAGTATATCCACCCGGTGTATTCCTATCTGTATATAGATTATGACCACCAGATAAAGCCAAAGCCACTAACAAAGAGGGTAAATCATTAACTGCTGTGTAACTATTCCCTAAAAACAAAACTTTCTTTTCCTGTGCCACACTACTTTGCAAGAAAAACACAAACATTAATATAATTAGAAAGTACTTCATAAAATAGCTGATATACTCGATTATACTTTTAATATTTTTCATGACTTGATTTTTTAGGAGGCTCATTAGTCAATTATTTATTTAACTGAATAATATGCAATACAAATAAATGAAAAATCCCCATCACAATAAAATTAAAAACCATGTATTTCCATAAAATAATAAAGTAAAATTAATTGCATCAAATTATATTTGACCCAGATTCTTATAAATTTGCAGACTAATTGTTCATTGGATATTCACGGTATAATTATTGATTGTTATATCAAAGTCATGAAAATTACGTTTTGTTAAAATAAGTTGACAGAGTAAATGAAGTCTAATAAGAATATAACTTGGTTATTAATTGGAATTATCGTTCTGATCGGATTAACATCTTGTAATCCTGAGAAACAACTTGCCATTGACTTTGCTTCAAAAACAAATCAAAAGAGTATACTTATTATATCTCCAGATTTTCTTTTCAAGAAAAGTTTGAAAACCTATATACTTGATTCCATTGAGCATAATAGAAAAGACAATGAGGATTCTTTGTTGATAGTTCATAGTAAGTATCTAAATGAACTTAACGATTCTCTTTTTCTTGCAAATTATGTTCTTGGTTACGCTAAATCATTGACAAATTTTGGATTTAGAGTATTCAACCAAAACCAGGCTGAGCAATTTTTGAGAATTGATTCAAACACCTATCAGGTAAATATTGCTCAAATTGAACTTGAAGAAACTTTATATACTTTTCGTGATGAAATGAACGTGTACGATCAATATTTCTATCACGATCATAATCTTAATGCAATTTATGTCAATTCATGGTTTGAATATAGCAACACAAATGAGGTAGCAACAAAACAGCAAGTTTATTTTACGACTGACCTTATTACTGACATTCCCGATGGTTCATTCGATTATGATATTTTTAGTGGAAAGTTAAGATACAGTTATAATATTGATTCCCTTGAAGTCGGTTCATTATACAGTTTTGCCTATCGAATTGGCTCTGAATATGCAAAATACACCTTCGATTTACTTCTAAATGATGAACTAAATAAAAAAATACCACCTTCTGAAAGAAGTGATTATTACTGGAGATACAACCCAATGCAAAATCAATTTTTCCCAGCCGACGATGATAGGTTTATCCCTCTTAGTGATTAACTAATGATACTACCTTTTTTACTTTATACACTTTATTAACTATCAAATACAAATCCTAAAGTATCATATATTGACCTATATGAATTAGCTATTGAGTCATAAGCCTCTGATTTTGCCATCCAAACTGCTTCAGTTATATCTTCTTCTAATTGAGGAACAAGATCATCTGACCCTAAAGAAGTCATATGATACCAATGGGTTTTTTTAAGAAACCATTTTCCTTTCCGATTATAAATATGAAAAGTGCCTGGTAGTTCCTTATCAATTATAACACTATTAATGCCTGTTTCCTCAACAACTTCTCTAATTGCAGCATCACTTACAGCCTCTCCTTTTTCAATTTTACCCTTTGGAAGATCCCAAATGTGCCATCGTTTAATAATTAAAAAATGACCCGTTTCATTTTGCACAATTCCACCTGCAGCCTCCAAGTATACGTATATTTCCTTCAATCTAGAAAATAGATCATCAATATTATCAACCAATAGAAATATATCTTTCTTATAATATCCATCATGTAGTTTATCGATAAATTCCATCAGTTCATCATCATTATGTATTATAACATGCTGACGTACTTCTGTTTTGGAGCTGCCTATTGAACAGGTTGAAATTTCCATATCATTGAAATACAACTTCATCTACCAGTATCTTTAAGTGTAAACCAATAGCAAATTTACGAATAAAGAATTCTCACAATTACTTACAACCTTAAACTGGTTACATATGTCTATTTTTTAAGTTACTTTGTTGTTCGAATTAAAAAACAGGAAAATGAAATTAAGTGTCCCTACAATAATTGCAGTAATTACTTCGATTTTTATTTTTTCATCCTTGAACTCTTCAGGTCAAGAAACTAAATTGGATAAGAGATATATGTATCAGGAACAGATAGATGATCCATATATTCCAATCTTAAAGGAAAATAGGATTACTACCCCACCCTATGGTTTCAGTGGAAGCAATTACACTACCGTTCAGGTTAATATTGATGAAGATGGAAATAATATACTTTTCGATGCAGGTAATGAACCATCCATTGCTGTTGACTGGACAAACCCTGACCGAATTGTAATCGGTTGGCGTCAATTTGATGATGTATCCAATAATTTCCGCCAGGCAGGTTATGCATATACAGATGATGGAGGAGAAACCTGGACTTCCCCTGACCCAATTGACCAGGGTATTTTCAGATCTGATCCAGTATTAGACGTTGATAGTGATGGAAATTTCTATTATAATAGCTTAACAAAAAATGATAACAATGATTATTGGTGCGATGTTTACAGAACTGATAATGAAAGTTTTATTTGGGATGAAGGAACTTATGCCCAAGGAGGAGACAAGCAGTGGATGACCATCGACAAATCTGGAGGAATGGGTGATGGTAACATATATGCATTTTGGAATTCAAGCTTTTCTATTTGCTTTCCTGGAGCATATACTAGGTCAATTGATGGAGGTGACTCATATGAAGATTGTGATGGAATTCCTGGCAACCCTTATTGGGGAACATTAACAACTGGACCTGACGGTGAAATGTATACAGTAGGTGCTGCAAGTAATACTGGACTTGTTGTTACTAAATCAACAACAGCACAAGATCCATCCGGAACAACAGGTTGGGATTTTTCAGTATATGTTGATCTTGACGGAAGCTTAACCGGTTGGACTCCAATTAATCCTGCGGGATTACTCGGACAATCATATATTGATGTGGATAGATCAAATGGCAGTGGCAGAGGAAATGTTTATGTGTTAGCTTCAGTCGACAGAGATAACGGTGATCCTGGAGATGTTATGTTTGCAAGATCTACAAATGGTGGCGCTACATGGGAACCTCCAGTACGTGTTAATGATGATCCATATGGTAATAAATACCAGTGGTTTGGAACAATGTCGGTTGCTCCAAATGGAAGAATTGATGTGGTTTGGCTCGACACTAGAAACTCACCGGGTACCAATATGTTTATGTCAGAACTATATTATTCCTATTCCATTGATAATGGAGTAACATTTTCTGCCAATGAGAGACTATCTGAGGCATTCAATCCACAATTTGGTTATCCAAATCAAAACAAAATGGGAGATTATTTCCACATGGTTAGTGATAACGATGGAGCGCATCTTGCATGGGCAAATACATTAACAGGTGGACAGGATGTATATTATACACATATAATACCATGGTTTGTTGGCATTGATGATTATGCAGATGGAAGTCATCTTTCATTAATAAACTATCCAAATCCGGTATTAAGCAAAACTACATTCAGATATCAATTGGCTAAAAATTCTGATGTAAGCATAAGGATTATGGACCTATTAGGGAATACCACAGAAGTCATGAAAAATGAATACCAGCAAGCTGGAACTCATAATTTTATTTATGATGCAAGCAATATGTCACCTGGTATATATTTTTGTAACATTAGCACTGATTCTGATTCAGAAACAATTAAGATTACAATCGTCGATTAATATCAACCTTAGTGTCTGTAGTAATAATTTGTTCCTTTTAAACGCATTATTCAAGGAAAACTTTTTGTAGGTTTGCCCTATGAATTATACTAATGAAGCCGCTGAAAAAGTTGCCGCCATATTATTGGAAATCAAGGCAATTAAACTTAGTCCAAACAACCCCTTTACTTGGGCATCAGGATTAAGATCACCAATTTATTGTGATAACCGTGTTGCTCTTTCCTATCCTGAAAAGAGAACATACATTAAAAATCAACTTTCTGCCGCAATAAAAGATAAATTTGAAGGTGTTGAAGTTATTGCAGGAGTTGCCACTGCAGGAGTGCCACAAGGTGCATTAGTAGCAGATGAGTTGGGATTACCCTTCGTTTACATTCGTTCATCAGCGAAAGCTCATGGAATGACTAACAAAATCGAAGGAAAGCTAAATGAAGGCGAAAAAGTTGTAGTAATTGAAGATCTTATTTCAACAGGTAAAAGTAGTCTAAATGCTGTAGATGCAATCAGGGATGCTGGTGCTGAGGTAATGGGCATGGTAGCAATATTCACTTATGGTCTTGATATAGCTGAAAAGAATTTTCTAGATAAAGAGTGTTCATTAGTAGCTCTTTCTGATTACAATGCCATGATTAGCAAAGCTGTTGCTGACAACTATGTGACATCAGAAGATGAAATGTCGCTTTTGGAATGGCGAAAAGATCCTAAGAAATGGAGTGACAATATACAATGAGTGTATGGGTGAATGGGTGAATAACCATTTTATTATCTCATTAATTCATTAAATCATTGTATCATTATCTCATTCCGTCATTTTCACATTAAATAAAAGAACCATGATAATAGAAGGTAAACCTGCAACCATAACACAAAGTATTGATAACGTTTATAGTTTTCTTACTGATTTCAATAATTTTGAACCATTGATGCCCGATCAAATTACAAACTGGGAAAGTGATAAGGAATCATGTTCTTTCACCATACAGGGAATGGCTGACATAAAATTAACCTTTGACGATAAAATCACAAATTCATTGATAAAGCTAGTGCCAGTTGGAAAGGTTCCTTTCAGTTTTGCCTTAATATTAAATTTATCAGAAGCTGGTACAGATACTGTAGTAAACGTTAATGTAGATGCCCAACTTAACCCGATGATGGCAATGATGGCAAAGCGACCTTTGGAGAATCTGGTAAACGTTATGGCTAGCAATATAAACGATGCCATCGGAAGATAGTAGATTCAATATAATCATTAGTTACCAATAACTAATAACCAATTATCCAATCACCAATTATATAATCACAAAACAAATTCCACTTCTTTAAACATATAGATTCTGGTATTCCCACTCCTTGTTGATATTTCGAGTCTACCAAACTCATCAACATCAACAATTTTTCCCTCAAAATCTCCTTTATCATCCCTATATTTAGACCAACTCCTCATTTTAAAAAGTCTGTCCAAATACTCTTTCCTAAGCTTGCTGAAATCATAATCCATTTTAAGAACTTCATATCTGGAACTAATTTTTTCAAGTAATTCGTCGAGTAAACTATTAATGTCCGTTTTTCTATTTAAATGATGAATTAGCGACACAGGATTCCTGGCATCAGATATGAACTCTCTTTGATTGATGTTTAAACCAATTCCCACAATGGAATAATCTATACTATTTCCCACGATGAAATTCTGAATCAGTATACCTGCAACTTTCTTCTCATTAATATAAATATCATTTGGCCACTTTATTTTTACATGTCCATCATCAACTGATTTCAGATGTTCAATAATCAAATCCGATATGGCAAGAGAAATTACCTGAGTAAGCACAAATTGATTTGATGGAGTAACAAATTTAGGCTTAAGCACTAAACTAAAAGTAAGGTTACTACCGGGTTCACTTTCCCAATTATTGGCACCTTGCCCTTTACCTTTTTTCTGGTTGGTAGTAATTATTACATCACCTTCGTTGGATTCGCTGTTTACAACTTGTTGTACAGCATAATTATTAGTTGAATCAACCGAAGGAATATGTATAATATTAAACTTCATAATAATCTAAGTGATAATCGCAAATTTAAACCAATCAGGCCATATAAAGCAAAACATTAGACAATATTGATTATTTCAAACTGTATCAGCGTTATTAACAACAACAAACCTGTACAATAGGGACATTTTTCATACTTTTGTATCTTAACATCAATTAAAATATATGAGTGGTAAAAACACAAACGACGATACAAACTTCGTTCTTGAGAATATTATTACGGCAATGCAAAATAAAAAAGCAAAAAGTATCATATCCATGGATCTTAATAAAATTCAGGATTCGGTAACGCAGTACTTTGTTATATGTCATGCCACATCCACCACTCAAGTTGATGCCATTTATAATAGTGTTATTGACGAAGTTCAGAAAATTTGTGGAATTAAACCATCACATAGGGAAGGATATGAAAATTCGGAATGGATTTTGATAGACTACTTCGACATTGTTGTTCATATATTCCGTGAGGACATTCGGGGGTTTTATAAGTTAGAAGACTTATGGGCTGATGCGGTATTGAAGAATTATGACAGCGATGAATAATCAATCAAACTTGATTGGTTTAATTATTAATTAGCGACATAATGGCAGACAAAGATAAAGATAACAAACAAAATGAGAAAGGTTCAGGATCTAATCCTTTTAGTAACCTTACTGGCAAAGGAAAAGATGGAAAACCTAAATTTAATTTTTATTGGATTTATGGTATCCTATTGGTAGTCCTTTTTGGAGTTCAATTTATTGGATTGGGCGATGAGGGAAAGCAAACTGACTGGAGAGATCTTAAGTTAATGCTTGAGAACAACGATGTTTCAAAAATTGTTCTGGTAAATAAAGAATCCGCAGAAATATTCATTAAACCAGAAAACTTAAGTAAAGAAATTCACAAAGATGTAGAAGGTAAATCGAGTTTTGCAAAAAACACTCCTCATTACTATTATAATGTTGGCTCAGTAGACAAGTTTTATGAAGATGTAGAAAGTGCACAAACAAATAGTCCTGACCCAATCTATGTTGAAACGGAAATCAGACATAATTGGGGAGCTGAAATTATAAGTTGGATATTCCCAATTGCCTTACTAATAGGAGTTTGGTTCTTTTTCATGAGAATGATGAGTCGTGGCGGCGGTGGCGGCGGTGGCCAAATATTTAATATAGGAAAGTCCAAAGCTCAGGTATATGATAAAAAAACCAGTGTAAATATATCTTTCAAAGATGTTGCAGGTCTTGAAGAAGCAAAAGTTGAGATTACAGAGATCGTTGATTTTTTGAAAAAACCAGAGAAATACACAAAACTTGGTGGTAAAATTCCAAGAGGCGTATTGTTGGTAGGCCCTCCGGGAACAGGTAAAACTTTACTTGCAAAATCCGTTGCCGGTGAAGCTGATGTTCCATTTTATTCAATTTCGGGATCTGATTTTGTTGAAATGTTTGTTGGCGTTGGAGCGTCCAGAGTACGTGATCTTTTTAAACAAGCAAAGGAAAAATCACCAAGTATTATCTTTATCGATGAGATTGATGCAATTGGCAGAGCAAGGGGTAAAAACCAAGTTACAGGAGCAAACGATGAGCGCGAAAACACACTAAACCAGCTTCTTACAGAAATGGATGGATTTACACCTAATTCAGGTGTAATAATCCTGGCTGCAACTAACAGGGCTGATATTCTTGACAAAGCTCTTATGAGAGCAGGTCGTTTTGATAGACAGATTCATGTTGAATTACCAGATCTAATTGAAAGGCAACAAATATTCGAGGTACATATGAAACCTCTAAAACTTGCTAAATCAGTAAAAGTTGATTTTCTGGCAAAACAAACTCCAGGATTTTCCGGTGCTGATATTGCAAATGTTTGTAACGAATCTGCACTTATAGCTGCCAGATATGATCACAAAAGCATATCTAAGCAAGACTTCTTAGATGCTATTGATAGAATTATTGGTGGACTGGAAAAGAAAAACAAGATTATTTCTCCAGATGAAAAGAAAGTTGTTGCATATCACGAAGCAGGCCATGCCTCAATTAGTTGGTTGATGGAACATGCTCATCCTCTTGTAAAAGTTACAATTGTTCCTCGTGGCAAAGCCTTGGGAGCTGCATGGTATCTACCTGAAGAAAGACAAATTACCACATACGATCAGATGTTCGACGAAATGACTGCTACTCTTGGCGGACGCGCTGCTGAACAAGTAATCTTTAAGAAAATATCTACAGGAGCTTTAAATGATCTTGAAAAAGTAACCAAACAAGCATATGCTATGGTAAGTTACTATGGTTTGAGTAAGAATATTGGTAACATCAGTTACTATGACTCTTCTGGCCAGCAGGAATACTCATTCAACAAACCATTTAGTGAAAAAACTGCTGAGGCAATCGACATAGAGATCAAGCGTATTGTTGAAGAAGCTTATGCCAGAGCTATTAAAACTCTAGAGGAAAATAAAGAAGGACTCGAAAAACTCGCAGCATTACTATTAGAAAAAGAGGTTATCTTTAGCGATGATCTTGAGAATGTTTTTGGAAAAAGACCTTGGGGTATCACCACAAGTCTATTAAGAGAAATGGAAAGTGGAGCTGAGGAGGATGAGGAAGAAGAAGCTGAGGAAGAAGTTGATTCCAAAACAAATGATGCGGAAGAAAAAACAGAAGAATCATAGCATAGTATAGCAATGAAAGAAAGTACCAGCAAGGAAAAAGTTCTTAAAAAGGTTAGAAATGCCTTAATTAACAAACTTGAGAATCCATTTAAGAATGTGGATTTTTCAAGTCCCTTATTTTTTGATCAAACCGAAGGGGCTGAAGTTGAGTTTGCAACAAGACTTGTTGAAAGTGGTGGTACTTTTATTTATTGTGAGAATGAAATTGATGTTGGTAAACAATTATCCGCTCTTATTAATAATGAAGGGTGGACTAATATCTTCTGTTCAGATATCTCACTTTCCGGATTATTAGAAAACTCAAAGATTGTATTTTCAAATAAAGAAGAAGATCTACTTAATGCAAATGTTGGAATAACATCGTGTGATTTTCTGGTTTCAAGGTTTGGAAGCATTATGGTTTCGTCAGGTCTCGGTTCAGGTAGAAGGTTGTTGGTTTATCCAGAGACTCATATAGTAATTGCCAAAGCATCACAAGTAGTGCCTGAACTTAAGGACGCTCTTGTGGGCATGAAAAAGAAGTATCAGGAGAGTTTCCCTTCACAAATAACAACCATTACCGGCCCAAGTCGAACTGCAGATATTGAAAAGACTCTAGTTATGGGAGCACATGGCCCGAAGAGTTTATACGTGTTTATGATAGATGATATGTAGGCATCATTTCAATTATTAATCATTGAATATTCTAAAGATAATCTACATTTCCCTATTTCAACCTTTTTGTTAATTTTGCACTTCAATATTTTACCATAACTGTAATTTGAAAGATATTTATACTAGAACCTTAACCGGGATAGTCTTTTTAATCGTTGTTATCGGATCTATTATTCTTGATCCACTAGCATTTTTCATTGTTTTTTCAGCCTTTGTTTTTATTGGGCTTAAGGAATTCTATCAATTGGCTGGCAGCTCAACAAAAAAACCAACTATTGAGTATTATATATTTGGTATGCTTACTTATGTGATCATCGGCTTAAGCAGTCTTGGTTATATTGATGTTAGAAACACAGCAATTATATTCGTTTTCTTCTTTTTACAGATCGCCATCGAACTATTCAGAAAGGAAAATCCCCAGTGGAAAAACATTGCCATTCAGCTCACAGGTTATATATACATTTCAATACCTTTCGGACTGATGAACTCACTTTTTTACACCGGAGCAATTGATCAACCTAGGTATGGAATCCTAATTGGTGTTTTTGTTTTAATCTGGACAAGCGATATTTTTGCATATTTGGTGGGTTCTAAATTTGGGAAAAACAGACTCTTTGAACGTATTTCTCCAAAAAAATCATGGGAAGGTAGCATTGGAGGACTTATATTTGCATTAATTGCAGCATATATACTTTCATTTTTTATTGACCAACTAAGTTTAGTACAATGGTTAGTACTGGCTGTTATTCTAGTAATAAGTGGAACCATAGGAGATTTAGCGGAATCTTTATTGAAAAGAAACGCTGGTGTAAAGGATTCTGGGACGATTTTTCCAGGCCACGGTGGCGTACTCGATAGATTCGATGCAGTTCTTTTTGCAATACCCATGGTTTTTGTTTTTATTAATTTGATTTAATTATGCATCTTCATAGAGAAGGATATAAAATAATATTTGTTACCATAATAGTACTATCATTGCTCACACTTGCAACTTGGAAATTTATTCCATGGTGGTACTTACAATTATTTATATATATTGGATTGTCATTAGAACTCTTATGGACGATAAGTTTCTTTAGAGTACCTCACCGTAACATTGATTACAACGAGGATGTTGTACTTGCGTCTGCCGACGGCAAAGTTGTTGCAATAGAACAAGTAACAGAAACTGAATTTTTCAATGATTCCAGAATTATGGTTTCCGTTTTCATGTCACCATTTAATGTTCATGTTAACTGGTATCCTTTTAGCGGTAAAGTGATTTACACTAAATATCATAAAGGAAAATATCTCGCGGCATACAACCCAAAGTCGTCAACCGACAATGAGAGAAATACGGTAGTTGTTGAGAACAGAGATGGAAAAGCAGTATTACTTCGTCAAATTGCAGGAGTTATGGCAAGACGAATTATCGCTTATGCTAAAGATGGCGATATAGCAAAACAAGGAGAAGAATTTGGTATTATAAGATTTGGTTCCAGAGTGGACTTTTATATCCCACTTGACTCTGAAATTACTGTCAAAATCGGTGACAAAGTTAAAGCGCAGAAAAGTATTATTGCTAAACTTTAATGAGTCATTGATTTAATGATTGAATGATTCAATATTACCATATTTAAGCAGCTTTTTTGTCATTCTGAGCATAGCGAAGAATCTCCCCAAAGACCAAAGACTAAAGACCAAAGACCAACTTACAATATCCCCTTTATTTCCTCCAGATTTGTAATTCGATAGCTGCATGATGCATGCGGTTGCAGATTATAAGGATCAAAAAATATCTGCTCCATATTCATATTCTGAGCTCCCACGATATCAACTTCATAATCATCCCCAATCATTATACTTTCTTCAGGCTTAGCCCCTGACTTATCAAAAGCAAATGTGAAAATATTAGGATCTGGTTTTTTAACACCAGCCTCTTCAGAAGTAATTATCTGATCAAAATATTTTTTCATTTTTGACTCGCGTAATTTCACCGCCTGGACTTCTGCAAAACCATTGGTAATAATATGTAGTGTATAATTCTCCTTTAGGTATTCAAGAATTTCAATTGCATAAGGAAAAAGATTCACCAGCAATGGACTAATTTTCACATAATCATCTCCTATGGCTTCACCAAGATCATTATTAACAATTCCAAAATCTTTAAGCGTAAGATTAAACCGAAGTCCACGTAATACTTCTTTCTTGATTTCACCTTTACGATATTGATCCCATAATCTTTCATTATGTATTGTATATGTATCGTGAAATGCAGTACCTGATGGAACACCAAAATCACCAAGTTTATGCTTTTCAAAGATCTTCTCAAATGCCTGTTCAGCACTTTTTTCAAAATCCCAGAGTGTTCTATCAAGGTCGAAGAATATATGTTTAATATGATTACTCACTGCCACAAATTTAGGGCAGCAAATGTAGTATAATAGTTTGTAAGGTATTTAATAAACCTTACCATTCATAACAAGTTATAGCGAACACCACGAAGCAATCTCAGTAAGTGCATCAAACAATTAACCAATAACTTGTGCCAAATGAGATCGCTTCGGTCATTCTTTCCTCGCGGATGACGGTCTACTGATTATTAGTCATTGCGAACGAAGTGAAGCAATCTCGCAATGAAATAATACCTAATCAACCGCTAGTTTGGGTTTTAAACCAAACTCAACAATCACATCATCGCTCAAAAAACTAAGTACTTCGACTACTATGGTCCATATTAAGTTCGGTTGTAGTATTTAAAGTTAGGTGATAATTATAATTTGTGTGACGATTATTATTTAAGATTTGGGTTACAAACCCAAATCAGCTCGAGTCATTGTTAGCATCATCAAAATCACCCTTATTCCAAACAATTTGTTAGTTTTGCACACGACTTCTAAACCAAAATCAGTATCAGGATGACAAGACTATACATCATTCCTCTATTTTTATTATTGCTAACAGTTGGTGATGCAATTAATAACAAAGCAGTTGCACAGTTTAATTTTAAAGTTATTCCATGTCAAACTGAAGCTGAGGTTCTTTCCCTAATTGATACCGTTTTCCTTGCAGGTGTTAACCCCACGTCCATAAGAAATATTTCATTCACAGGGGATCCAACTTCCGTTGGTTATTTTTACAATGCATACTTTGCTGGTTTTAGTAAACCAACTGGTATAATAATGACAAATGGAAAATCTGATGACGCTGATAAACCTAATGCTTGTGGTACTGCACAAAATTCTAGTACAAATAATAGTGGTGTTGACGGTGACCCAGATTTAAATTCATTATGTGGTACAAATTCTTTTGATGGATGTATAATAGAATTT
This sequence comes from uncultured Bacteroidota bacterium, assembly GCA_937901015.1. Classification (GTDB taxonomy): domain Bacteria; phylum Bacteroidota; class Bacteroidia; order Bacteroidales; family F082. The sequence continues at coordinate 41,056 of CALCGQ010000222.1, forward strand.
GAATTTAAGCCAACATCTGATACAGTAAGTTTCAATTATGTGTTTGCTTCCGAAGAGTATCATGATTATGTTTTTGCCGGTGTAAACGATGCATTTGGGTTTTTCTTAAGCGGTGTTGGAATATCCGGATCTTATTCTGACAATTCAGAAAATATTGCCATTATTCCAAATACTTCAACTCCGGTTTCAATAAACACGGTGAACTTTGGTGCAGGTGGCACAACTTGCTCAGGCAAACCTGGTGGTTGTACAAACTGTGAGTTTTTTAAAGATAATAGCCAACAAGATGATCCTGCATTTGGTCTGCTAGTTTATGATGGATTAACAACAAACTTAACAGCTAAAAGCCCTACTGTTCAATGTGAATGGTATAAAATAAAATTAAAAATTGGGGATGGTGGAGACGGGATATATGATTCAGGTGTACTTCTTGAAGCAGGAAGTTTTGACCCAGGTAATGTAGTCGAATCTACTTCATATACACATCCTACGATTGATTCAATCCTTTATGAAAGTTGCAATAATCATGATGCAATACTATATTTTGGTATAGGGGCACCAAGAAATGACCCATTCATGGTACCATTTCAAGTTGAAGGAACTGCAACTGAGAATGTGGATTATCTTCTTTTTGACAGTGGTCACGAAGATACAATCTATATTGCACCAGGTGCTCTTTATGATTCTATTATTATTCGCCCATTTTGGGATGCAGATATTGAAGGTATTGAAGATATACAAATAATATATAGCCCTGTAATGTGTCCACCACCTCTTAGTGGGCCTGCTTATGATACCGCAGTAGTGTTACTTTCTGATGTACCAGATTTTCCTGATACAAATCTTGTATATAATACTTTCTGTGAAGACACCATTACCATTGGTTTTGATCAAGTTCTTCAAGGGATACCTCCCTATACTTATGAGTGGTATAATAGCTCATGGCCAGTTTCAATATCCTCAGCTCCAACATTAGATTTTGCCATAACAGGTACCAATGAAGATTATTTCTACTGTGTTGTAAGAGATACTTGTGGTTACCAATCATTGGATACGGCCTTTATTATTGTCCCTGATTTAAATACAAGCGCGGGACCTGATAAATCGCTTTGTAACCAACCAAGCGTGGATATGGAAGGTATTTCAATTGGAGCTCAAAATTATAATTGGATTTCAAATCCAAACGATCCAACAATTGTAGGACAAGGTAATGATACAATCACTGTTAGTCCTCCTCAAACAACAGAATATATATTGGTTGCTACTGATAACTGTACAAATTCTAATCAGGATACAGCCTATGCACTGCTTGATGGCGCAGTAGCCAATGCAAGTGAAGATGGTACTATTTGTTTTACTGACTCTATTACTCTTTCCTGTAATGTAGGCGCTTCAACAGAAACATATATTTGGACATCTACTCCCAACGATCCAGGTTTAGCAATCCAAAGTTCTAACCAAACAATTAAAGTTTCTCCAGTAGCCAACACAGTTTATTCGGTGGAGGTAACTGATGAGTGTGATTTCAAAGATACGGATGAGGTAAGTGTAATAGTATATGATCTTCCCGTTGCCAATGCAGGTAATAATGATGAAATATGTAAAGGCACAGATTATAATTTATCCGCAAGTGGTGGAGTTATCTATCAATGGGGATCAATTCCCAATGACCCTTCATTGACTCTAAATCAGCAGGATACTTTAGCAAATCCAACAATTATACCCGATACCGAAACTGTTTACAAATATTATGTGGAAGTAACCAATGAAAATGGCTGTACAACCACCGACACAATGGAATTAACAGTTAATCATGTGCCAGATATTCAGCTGAGTCCAGATAATGAGACAATTTGCTTTGGTGATTCGGTTACGCTTACCGCCTTCGGAGATATTGCCGATGATTATACATGGTCTTCTAGTCCTCTGGATCCAACTTTACCAGGAGGAAATGTCAGCAACATTACTGTATTTCCAGATGTTACAACAACTTACTCTTTGGTAGCAACAGTTGGTGGTATTAATTGCCCTGCTACACCAGAGTACACAATTACTGTAATTCCACAGCTTTTCGCTGATTTTGAGATAAGTGATAATAAGTATGAAACTTGTGAAAATGAATCAATTGGAATTTTCTACACAGGAAATGCAACAACTGATGCTATATATGAATGGGATTTTGGTACTGATGCTGTAATAGATAATGGTTCAAATCAAGGACCATATAGTATCCAATGGCCAACAGAAGGTTTAAAAACAATTAGTCTTACACTAACTGAAAATGATTGCCCCAGTGACACAATGCAGATTGAGGTAACAGTTATTCCAATGCCAACAACTGAATTTACTGCTGATCCCGAAGAAGGTTGTGCCGAATTAGAAGTTAACTTCACAAATCAATCAACCAGACTTGATGAATCTACTTACCAGTGGAATATTGATGGTACAATCAGCTACGATACTAATGCAACTCATATCTTCACAACTCCAGGACTCTACCCAATTACACTAACAACTGCTAACAAAGGTCTTTGTGCAAATTCTGAAACAAAGAATAATTATATTACTGTTCATGAAGTTCCTGAAGTTGACTTTGATGCAGATCCTCCAGAAACCATACTCGAGGAAAGTGTAATAAATTTTATTAATAATTCGAGTAGTCCGGATGTTCTGACTTATATGTGGCATTTCGGCGATAGCGATTCTTCTATATTTGAAAATCCAGAACATAAATATAACACAGAAGGAGTATTCTTAGTTCAACTAATAGCAACATCAAACAATGGTTGTGTTAATGAAACAAGCATGAATGTGACTATTCATCCTGATTTTGCTGTATACCCACCAAACGCATTCACACCAAATGGTGATGGAGAGAATGACACATTTGAGGTTAAAGGAACCGGTGTCAGTGAATATGTAATTCATATCTATTCCAGATGGGGCGAACTAATGTATGAGTCCAAAAACCTTGAAGATAAATGGGATGGGACTTACAAAGGAAGCCCTGTACGCGCTGGTACTTATGTATACAAAATTAATTACAGGAGTATGGTTGACAAGGAGTATTCCATAAATGGAACTGTAACTGTGGTTAGATAAATAGTCATTAGTTATTGGTCTTTGGCCTTTGGTCTTTGTTAATTGGTAATTGGGTAATTAGTCATTGGATAATTAGTAATCAAAACCTTTATTCAAGTATTTATGCATTACATCAATGCCCATTCACCATTCACCATTCACCATTCACTCAATTAATCATTTTGGCATTTTAGCATTCACCAATTCAGCCATTCAATCATTCACTCATTCAATCATTCATTAATTGCACAAAAAATACTGTGAAATAAATAACGGTTTCCAGTGCTTTTTTCTAATTTCGCTCAATCAAAAATTAATAGGACTATGACATTAATTATAACAGGTTCAGGACTGACCATAGAGAAAGTTGTTGACGTCGCTCGCAACAGGGTCAAAGTTGAACTTCATCCAGATGCATTGGAAAGAATCAAAGTGTGCAGAGCAATGCTTGAAAGAAAGATTGAAGCGCATGAAATTATGTACGGTGTTAATACCGGGATTGGTGAGTTTTCAGAAGTTGTACTTGATGATGATCAGGTTCAAGATTTTCAGAAATATCTCATTTATAATCATGCCGCAGGCATTGGTGATGCCATGCCAGAAGATTATGTAAGAGGAGCCATGCTTGGCCGTATTAATGTTCATGCACATGGTAACTCGGGAATCAGGCCCGAAATAACCTTGACTCTTATTGAAATGCTAAATAAAGGAGTAACTCCTTATGTATGTCAAAAAGGATCAGTAGGTGCATCGGGTGATTTAGCACCAATGTCACAAATAGCACTCCTACTAATGGGTGAAGGAAAAGCATTCTATGAAGGTGAACTATTAGAAGGCAAAGATGCATTGGATAAAGCCGGTATAGAAATTCCCGGATTACAAGCACGCGATGGTTTAGGAACAATTAATGGCTCAAATGTATTAACAGCCATGAGTGCTCTATTCCTATTTGATGCCAATAACTGGCTAAAGCAAGCCGAGATAGGAGCTGCCATGTCGTTGGAAGCACTAAAAGCAAATATGGGACCATATACTGCCAAATTACATGAGGTTCGTGGGTTTAAAGGTGCCATTAGATCTGCATTATCAATAGGTAAGATGGTTGCCAATGGTGATCTAAAAACCGGTAAAGTTGATCATAAAGTACAGGATGCTTATTCCATGCGTTCATCACCTCAGGTTATTGGTACAGCACATGATGCTTTGGCCTACGCAAGGTCACAAGTGGAGATTGAATTAAATGGAGTTGGTGACAACCCAATTTTTTTCCCTGAAGAAAACATTCAGTTATCTGGAGCAAACTTCCAGGGGACTCCTGTTTCACTACCAATGGATATGGCAGGTATTGCTATTACAATGGTTAGTGTTCTATCAGAACGAAGAATGAATAGATTAAATAATCCTGCACTTAGTGTTGGATTACCTCCATTCCTTACAAAAGGTGCTGGAATGTTTTCCGGTATGATGCTAAGTCAATATACAGCAGACATGCAGATTGTAGAACAGCGTATCCTAAGCGCACCTGCTTGTATTCAATCAATCCCTGCAGCGGCTGATCAGGAAGACTTTGTTTCCATGGGTATGAATACTGCAATTAAGAATTTCCAAATTCTTGACAATGCATACGGTATTCTGGGAATTGAAATAATGGCGGCGGCACAAGCACTGGATTTCAGAGAATATAAATTTGGTGATGGCGTTATTAAGGCCAAGGAAGTTGTACGAAAGCATGTTGATTTTCTTGATATTGATCGTCCTTTGTATAAAGATCATAATACCATGAAAGATCTTGTAAAATCTTGCGAAATACTAACTGAAGTGGAGAAAGAAATTGGCTCCCTAGAATAAAAAACACTAGTTTAGTTGCTGGTCGATTGATCGGCAACTAATCTTTTCCATTAATCTCTATTACTCCACAACTACATTAAAATGACAACATCTCTAGAACAAGACTCTACTCCCACCCGGCCTGAACTACTTAAAATCCTGTGTATACTTACCTTTGTTGGAAGCGGATTATCACTTGTTTCAAATAGTATTATGTTCTTAACCATTGATCTAGTTAAGGGTTATTATGAAAATGGCGATTTCGAGTTCCTTGGCGAAAACCTTAATTTGGAAGCCATTGAATTGTTAATTGGAGTAAGTCGTAGTTATTTTATATTTCAGGCAAGTGTGTTTGCAGTATCGATTTACGGCGCATACCTTATGTGGAATCTAAAAAAGGTTGGATTTCATATATATACCGTTGCACAAATCACACTTATAATAATATCACAAGTATTTTTACCAAATTTGCCATTCCCACTTTTTGAGATAATGATATCACTTGTGTTTATTACTTTTTACGCAAGAACTTTAAAATTTATGAACTAGTGGATTCTGCTAGGAAGCATACTTTTACGAAATGAAAGAATTACCAGATTCAGATATTGATAATGTACCAACACCTATTAGGACTCCATTCCTGCTAAAGTTCCTAGGTACAATAATTCTGGTTATTAGCACAATATGGTTTTTGTATTATACTTTTGTGGGAATATATCAGGTTTACAATCCCATGTTTCTTGAATCTCTTAACATCGACACAATCAATTTTACACATCCCACTGCTTATATCACCTTTAATGCCATATTCAGCTTATTTGCAGTAGTATCAACATTATTAGTTCTAAAGATTAATATACTAGGTTTATACGGCATAGTATTATCAACTATATTTCTATCTTTTAATGAACTTCTTTTTGGTGGTTTAACTCATCTAACATACTTGTTCATCCATATAATCTTCAGTTTTGTTGTACTGATTTATTATAAAAAGTTTAGAAAATCAACTCAATAGTTATTTAATAACAACTGAATAGCCCTCAACACTCAGATATCAAGTAAAGTAAGTCTAAAAAACCCGCTAGAATTTACTTAGAAACCCTTCTAAACACAGGTAAAACCTGATATTTTTCTCAATAGATACTCTTATTTTACATATGTTTGTTAAAATTTGTTAATTTTACATTAATAATTTATTAAGTTTGTAATCAATAAGACCAATAAATAAAGAAAAAACGATTCATTTCGTAAAATTTAAGTAATTATATGTTTAACTAATTCATTAACCAAAAATTATCATTATGAGAAAAATTACAATTTTGCTGGCGTTCTTGTTTTTCATTGGTGCAAATTTTGCCAATGCCCAGACAAGGACCATTAGCGGTAAGGTTACCGGTGCCAGTGATGGCGCAGGTATTCCGGGGGTTACGGTTCAAGTGCAGGGTACTACAATAGGTACTGTTACCGACATTGACGGTAATTACACACTTGATGTAGCACCAGATGCTGAATCATTGGTTTACAAATATGTAGGCATGAAAACCGTTGTTATAGCAATTGGTGATCAGAAAACAATCTTTGTTGCCATGGATGCCGATGCTGTTATGATGGGAGAAGTTGTTGTAACTGCTCTTGGTATCTCGAGAGAGAAAAAATCGCTGGGTTACTCTGTTCAGGAAGTAGAATCCAATGACATCGTAAAAGGTGCAAGTACAAATGCTGTAAACTCCCTATCAGGTAGAGTTGCAGGTGTTAGTATTTCTAATTCATCAGGTAACATGGCAGGTTCATCACGTGTTCTAATTAGAGGTGCCGCTTCTATGTTAGGAAACAACGAACCTCTTTATGTTGTTGATGGTATTCCTATCGATAACTCAAGCTATAACACACGTAACGAGCAACGTGGAGCTGGTGGTACCGACTTTGGTAATATGGCACAGGATATTAACCCTGATGACATTGAGTCAGTTTCTGTACTTAAAGGTGCTAGTGCTGCTGCTCTTTATGGATCACGTGCATCCAATGGTGTAATTATGATTACTACCAAAAAAGGTAAACAAAGTAATACAGAAAGTTCAAAAATTGGTGTAACAATCAACACTGGAATTACTGCAGAACAAGTACTTGTACTTCCTAAGTATCAAAATACTTACGGTGGTGGTTACTATCCATATTTTGACACAAATAATGTTGCTGGTACTGATCTATTAACTCCTTATTATGGTGCTGACGAAAGTTGGGGACCAAAAATGGAAGGCCAACAAGTATATGCTTGGTGGAATGTTTATGACTACGAACAAGGTATTACAGCACAACCTGAAACAAGTGCATGGAATCCTCAGCCAGACAACGTTAAAAATTTCTTTAACACTGGATTAGCATTTCGTAACAACGTTGCTGTTTATGGTGGCGATGACGTAAGAAACTTTAAAGCTGGTTGGACAAACTTATCACGTAGTGGTGTTTTTCCTGGTAGTAAATTAACACGTAACACATTTAACTTCAATGCTATGAGCAAATTTGGAGAAAAACTATCTGTTACTGTTGGTGGTACTTACGTAGTAAATGACTCCAAAGCTCTTCCAGAAAATGGATATGGAGATAACTCTATTATGCAGAAGTTCTCACAATGGGGACAACGTTCATGGGACATGGAACAAATGGGACGTTACAAAAATCCAGATGGTACTCAAAGAACATGGAACAGGACTAGTATTAATAACCCTACCCCTGCATATAGTGATAACCCATATTGGACACAGTATGAAAACTATAATACAAACAAACGTGACCGTTTCTTCGGTAATGTTAATGTTAAGTATGATATTACTGATTTCTTAAATGTAACTGGTGCTTTTTATGCTGATCGTTACACTGATAGAAGAACTACACAAGCTGCCATTTATTCAGCTGCAGAATCATTCTACAACCTTCAAATTCGTCAATTCGCTGAGTATAATGGTGAAATGAGAGTTAACTTTGATAAAATGGTTTCAGAAACTATTCGTTTAAGTGCATTCGTTGGGTTTAATATGAGAGATCAAAAGTATAATGAAAATCTTCAAACTACTACTGGTGGATTGAGTATTCCTGATTTTTATTCACTTGCTAACTCAAACGGACCAATTGACTACACAGATTATAAACGTCATAGAAAAACAAATAGTGTTTTTGCTAGTGTTTCAGCTGATTGGAAATCGATGGTTTACTTAAACGTAACAGGTCGTAACGACTGGTCATCAACTCTTCCTCCAGATGCATGGTCATATTTCTACCCTGCTGCATCAGCAAGTGTTGTATTTACAGAGATCGCTGGTTTAAAAGACAATAGTATAATTGATTTTGGACAGGTTCGTTTAAGTTGGGCTAAAGTTGGTAGTGATACTGATCCTTACAGACTCTATTCAACATACTTCCCTGAAACATTATTTGGTTCTAATCCAAGATATACTCTACCTTCAGAGCTAAACAATAGTCAGTTAACTCCTGAGTTTACCACTTCAATGGAAGTTGGTTTAAACATGAAGTTTTTACGTAACAGATTAGGATTTGACTTTACCTATTATGATGCAAGTACAACTGATCAGATTTTCCCTGTGGATATTTCAGCAGCTTCTGGTTACACAAGTATGATTAGAAATGCAGGTGAGATCAGAAATAAAGGTATTGAGTTATTACTTTATGGTTCACCAATTAGAAATAATGACTTTAGTTGGGATATTACTTTAAACTTCACTAAAAACAATAACGAAGTTGTTTCTCTTGAAGAAGGTATTGATGTAATCTCTTTAGCTAGTCTTTGGGGAGTATATGTTACAGCAACTGCTGGACAACCTTACGGTATGTTACGTGGATCAAACTTTGTTACTGATGATGCTGGCAATCTTGTTGTTGGTTCTGATGGAACATATCTAAAATCACAAGAAATTGAAGATTTAGGTAGTGTACTTCCTGATTGGAATGCAGGTATCCAAAACACATTTTCATATAAAGACTTTAGTCTTGGATTCTTAGTTGATATTCAAGAAGGTGGTAGTTTATTCTCAACAACCAACATGTTTGGTAGCTGGACAGGTATTTTTGAAGAATCTGTAGGACTTAACGCAAGAGGTGTTGAGCAAAGACTTCCAGTTAGTGAAGGTGGTGGAGTATTAATTGAAAATGCTGTTATAGGTCATTTTGACGCTGACGGTAATGTTGTTGTTGACAACCCAACTAATGACGTTTATGTTGATGCATATGATAATGCTTTATCGAATTATTTTGGACCAAGAGCTAAACACGTATTTAGTACACGTTACGTAAAACTACGTGATGTTAGTTTCACTTGGAAACTTCCTAGAAAATGGATGTCAGGTACATTTATTTATGGCGCTTCTCTATCTCTACATGCAGGAAACCTAGCTATTTGGAATTCTGACCTTAAACATATTGATCCTGAACAAGCTACCAACTCTGGTAACATTCAAGGTATTGAAGGTGGTGCGAACCCAAGTACGAGAACTTTTGGATTCAATCTAAAGGTTGATTTTTAATCAATAGTTCAATAACACTAAAAAAATTGTAAACATGAATAAAATATCTTATAAAACAATAGTTCTCATATCCGCACTTTTGTTCATCGTAATTGGATGTACAAAAGACTTCGAGGAGATGAATTATGATCCGAATGAACCCACCTCTGTGCCACCGGAATACTTATTAACAAATGCTGAATTCAGAATTATGGATTACATTTGGGATGAGTGGTGGAATGGACGCCAAGGACTTGTATATTCACAATACTGGTCACAAACAGCTTATACTGAAGAAAGTAGATTTGAACCTCGAGGAAATATCACTGATGCCTATTGGGGAAACTTCTACACGAATATGATGGATTTACAAGAAATCATCAGACTTAATACTGATGAGGATACCAAAGGTGCTTCTGCAGCGAGTGGGCCGAACGAAAACCAGATTGCTGTTGCACGTATTATGAAGGCTTTCACTTTCCAGATGATGACTGATATCTGGGGTGATATACCTTATTTTGATGCCCTTAAAAGTATTGAAAACACTTCTCCTAGTTATACCAAACAATCAGAAATTTATCCTGACCTTCTAAAAGAATTGACAGAAGCTCAAGCTATGATAGTTGCTGGTGACATCAATGGTGACATTATCTATGGTGGTGATATGACAAAATGGAAAAAGTTTGCTAATTCACTACGTATGAGAATAGCACTACGTACTTCCAAAGCTAATTCTAATTATAAAGCTGAAGTTGAAGCAGCTATTGCTGCTGGTGCTTTTGATAGCTATGAAGATGATGCATTCTTAATGTTTGACGCTATTGCTCCTGGGTACAACCCACTTTTTGAAGCAATTATCGTTAGTGGTCGTCCACCAGATTTCGCAGTTAGCGAGCCAATGATTAATGCTTTGGTTGGTTTAGATGACCCACGTCTACCGTTATATGCTGATAAAGCTGTAGCTTTTGAAACAGATCCTCTTCCTTATCGTGGATTAGCTTATGGACTAAATGCAACTGATGCTCCTGGTATTGCAGGACCTGGTGGTGATAATGTATCACTTCCATCATTAGCTACCGTGCTTGCTCCTGATGCAAAAGGATGGATGATGACATATGGTGAAGTTTGCTTTATCAAATCTGAAATCATGGGTTGGGATCAAGCTGAATACATCAAAGGTATTGAAGCTTCCATGTTAACATGGGGTGTTGATGCTGCTGATGTTGCAACATACGTTGCTGCTGTTCCTGCTGCTAGTGCCGAAACAGTTGGCCTACAAAAATGGTTAGGAATGTATATGCAAGGTAATCAAGGATGGTTTGAGTGGAGAAGAACAGGACAACCTGATCTTCAACTACCTACTGATGGTGCTTTAGGTGATATTGGAACAAGAAATATCGCTTCAAGAATGTTCTATCCTCAAGAGGAACAAGTTGTTAATGGTACTCAATATGCAGCTGCCGTTGCACAACAAGGTGCTGACCAACTTTACACAAGAGTATGGTGGGATAAATAATATCCAAATAAACTAATAAAAAGCCGTCTGACATTGTTGGACGGCTTTTTTTTTGGGAATGAGGCAATGAGTGAATGATACAATGATGAAATGAGTGAATTAGTAAGCTATTGACAATGTTAATCAAACTACTAATTATCCAATGACCAATGACTAAAGACCATCGACCAACTACTAAATAGCATCCAGATCAGCCATATAAGCTTTCACAACAGAATCGAAAGCTGCTTGATTATTAGTATCAATTGGAAGTGAGGGTGGTGATTCAACTTTTAAAGGATCAACAGGTTTTCCATTGCGGTAAAACCTAAAGTCCAAATGAGGTCCGGTCGCCAGACCAGTGGCACCAACATATCCAATCAAATCACCTTGTCGAACATGATCACCAACTTTAATACCCTTAGCATATCCTTTAAGGTGCATGTAGGTTGTAGAATAGGTGCCATTATGCTTGATTTTTATATAATTACCACCTCCTCTTTTCTGATATCCCTTTTTTATAACAGTACCGTCACCAACAGTATAAACAGGGGTTCCACTGGCAGCTGCATAATCAACTCCATGATGTGGTCTACGGATCTTTAATACCGGATGCATTCTGCTATTCGAGAATTTTGAGCTTATCCTTGAATATCTTAGAGGTGCTTTTAAAAAAGTTCTTTGAAGGCTATTACCCTTTTCATCAAAATAATCACCCTTGCCATCTTGCTCGAAATAAAAGGCATATAAACTATCTCTTCCATGAAAAAACATTGTAGCCTTAATCTTTCCCAATCCAATGTACTTATCATCAACAAATTGCTCTTCGAATAATGCCTTATAAGTATCGTTCTTTTGTAAGCCAAAAAAATCAACAGTCCAAGCATATATTTCACTAAGTTCATTTGCTAAGTTAGGATCAGCATTGTTTTCAACAATGGCATTCCACAGAGATGAACTAATTACACCAGAAGTAGTATCAATCGAAACCGTAATTTCTTTTTCACCACGTGTTACAGTTACTGAATCATCGAACTTATAAAGTACATATTTTGATGATGATAGCTCATATGCAAAATACATGGCTTTTTGAATTGAATCATCTGGACAAATAATAGTATAATCGTTTCCGGTTACAATTTTTCTAACGTCAAAAATATCTTTAGTATGCCGTGCTATAAAGTCTATATCATTATATGAAACACCATACTTTAGTAGTATTTCAGACAAATATTCATTTTTCTTAACCCTATCTTTAATAACCAACAAAGTATCAACATTAATACCGTAAGCTAGCTTGGGAACAATGACTTCCGCGATTTCAGATTCTGAATCACCGTTCTTCTCATTATTAGCACAACCAATAGAGATGAGAATTAATAATAAAATTGGATATAGAGATCTGGGATACTTCACCATTGTGCAAACTAGTTTGTAAGAATAACTATACTTTCAACAAGGTATTGCTTTATCATGAATTATTTCTTTATGGAAATTTTCTGGAGTTTGTTTGCACGGATAAGCAAATAAATTCCCATAATTATAAGTGGTATGCTAAGCAATTGTCCCATATTGAGTATCATAGTATTTTCGAAGTCAACTTGAGGCAGTTTAATAAACTCTATAAGGAACCTTACTGACCATAACATTACAAGTAAATAACCAAATAATGCTCCTTGGGCTGGTGCTCCATCATGCTTCCAATAATATCTGTAAAGAAACACAAATAGCAATAAATAAGACAAAGCCTCATAAATTTGAGTAGGATGATGAGCTATGGCATAGTTTTCACCAAATACCTGTACAAAGATAAAGCCCCAAGGTAAGGTTGTTGCATCACCAAAAATCTCTGAATTCATCAAGTTACCTAGTCGAATTAAAAACCCCGCAAGAGCTACAACAATAGCAATGCGATCCATAACCCATAAAAAGTGTTTATGGTAAGATCGTGAGAAAAAATATAAGCCAATAAGTATGCCAACAGCAGCACCATGACTGGCAAGTCCACCCTCCCAAATTTTGAGTATCTCAATTGGGTTGGAAAGATAATATGCAGGCTCATAAAATAAACAGTGCCCTAATCTAGCACCTAGTATGGTGAATATTATCATATATGTGGCAAGATCATCAAGAACCTTGATTGGCACTTTCTCTTTATCGAATATTTTTTTGAGTATTAGATATCCAAAAATAAATCCTGAGGCAAATAATAAACCATACCATCTAACCGCGAATCCTCCTATATATGGAATGGATTCAGGCAGACTGAAAATATTAGGACCAATATCCCAAATTATGTAACCTAGATGCATTGTATCTTTTTCTTGTAATTAAAAGGAAAGACTAAATAAACTCTTTTTTCAATTGTTTTACCCAATCTGAGATCCTCTTATCACTAAGGTCAGCTTGATTATGGTCATCTAATACTAAACCTAAGAAAGTTCCATCTTTGTCAGCCAAGGAAAAATAATATTCATATCCTTCAACTGGCCATGAACCAACAACACATGATTTATCAGGTAATCTGCAATAAAGTGTACCAAGTCCATCCACAAAACTTTCAGGGTACTCTTTTTGATCACCCAATCCGAATAATGCGACCTTACGACCAGTAAAATCAATTTCGGTAAGATGATCAATTGTCATCTCCCAATCATCCTGCATCTCACCAATTCCCCAGGCAGATGTTCCAAATACAAGATTATTATACTTTGCTATATCTACAACAGTTGCATCTTTTAAGTTATATAAATCAACTTTTGCATTACCAAATGCTTTTTTGATTTTCTCTGCCGATTTTTCTGTCATTCCATATGTTGACCCATAAAAAATTCCAATAGTCTCCATAATATGCTCTATTTTCTTGTTAATTAATTAAACGATAATACGTTCATGATAAATTTAAATTATCATACATTATAAACTAATAATGTAGAAACAGTATAAATAAGCCTACAAAAGTAGTTTGTTTTTCGAATTAAGGAAGTTAAATAAATAAAAAAAGCCCTCTGACTTACGTCAGAAGGCTCAAACCAAATTAATTAATGAAAAAGCTATCTTTTGTCCCCTTCGGACTTTTTTTCTTTATCAGACTTCTTGTCTTTGCAAGAATCATCTTTTAGCTTGCTATCTCCACAGCAGCTTTTTTTTGTTTTACAATCAGATTTAACCGCATCTTTGCAGTCTTTTGACTTCTTCTTGTTTTTGTCTTTATCATCATCAACAACTGTTGTAGTTACTGTTGAGTTGATTACTTGAGCATAACTTGTTGCAGAAATGCTAGCTGTGAAAAACAGCGTGAATGCGATGGCTAAAACTTTTATTTTCATAATAAAATATTAAATGTTTTCAGTGTACAAATCTAACGGCAATACTGCCTTAAGGTTGTTAACACCGTGTTAATAACTGTTAACTAAATGTTAAAATTTTTATAATCCACTTTTTCAAGGTAATTTTGAACTGCAAAGTAAAGATAAATGCACAGAAAAACCATAAGTATTATCATTTTTATTACATCCACAGCTTTGGCGGGGATACTTTTTACTCAAATCTATTGGGTAAGTACTGCATTTACTCTTAAAGAGGAACAATTTGATAATAGCGTCAGAATAGCAGTAAAAAGTGTTATCAACCAGTTTCAACAAAAACAAACCGACACAATCTTCCAACAAAAATTAGTTGCATTATCTTGTCGAAAAGACAAACTTGATATTGCTGATTATATGGATGCTGTTCTACTGGACTCGCTAATTACTGATGAATTTGAATGTATGGCCATTGCGTCTATCTTTGAATATGGAGTATATAGCAAGTATAACAATCGTTTTGTAATGGGCCAATTCTTTGGGGATAGTAAGGACCTACTGGACTCACAGTATCAGTTTTCACTCGCTAGCATCTATAAACCTGGCGATTATTATCTTAGTATTGGTTTTGGAAGCAAAACACATCTACTTCTTCACAGAATGGAGTTATGGGTGGTTCTTTCCTTACTTTTTGTGCTTATATTGATTATTAGTTTCATTTTCGTTATATTTACAATTCTTCATCAGAAAAAAGTAAGTGAAATAAAAACTGATTTTATCAATAATATGACGCATGAGTTTAAAACTCCAATTTCTACTTCAACACTTGCCGCTGAAATGATTCAAAGAAAAGAGGTGATATCTGATCCTGTGCGGGTTAGCAAATACGCATCCATTATTCTTGATGAAAACAATCGTCTCCAAAGTCAGGTTGAGCAAGTATTACAAGTTGCAATACTTGAAAGCGGAAACCAACAGTTTAAAATCAGAAGGGTGAACATAAATAGATTAATAGAATCTGCTGTTAGCACTTTTGAACTTAGAATAAAGGACTCAAATATTAAAGTGTTGGAAAAAATCGAGGCTGACAATCCATTTATGATGGGTGATAAAGTACATTTACTTAATATATTCTGCAATCTAATTGATAATGCCATTAAGTATAGCCCTGGTAATCCCGTTATAAATATAAAGACCTACAATCTAAACGGAAGTATTGTTGTTAGCTTTAAAGACAAAGGAATTGGGATTTCAAAGGAGCATCAGAAAAATATATTTAAGAACCTTTTTAGAGTGCCAATTGGTGATATTCATGAGGTTAGAGGGTTCGGACTTGGCTTGTATTATGTAAAAACTATTGTTGACCAATTTGGTGGCAAAATAGAATTACAAAGTGAGCCCGGAAAGGGTTCTGATTTTAAGATATTCTTTCCATTAAGCATAACAAAAACCACAGGTAATGAAAGAGGATAATAATAAGATTAACATACTGTTTGTTGAGGATGATCCAAACCTAAGTATGATATTGAAAGACTATCTTGAAATGATTGGATATACTGTTGATCATGCTCCAGACGGGGAAAAGGGTGTGGAACTATTTAAGGAAAATAGTTACAACCTTATCATACTTGATGTTATGATGCCCAAAATGGATGGGTTTACTGCTGCAAAGGAAATCAGAAGCGTTAATCAGCTTATTCCCATTATCTTTCTAACAGCAAAGAACCTTAAGGAAGACAGAATTAAAGGCTTTGAACATGGTTCAGATGACTATATTACCAAACCATTTAGCACTGAAGAACTAAGCCTAAGAATTAAAGCTATCCTAAAAAGATGCACTATGAATTACCAGTTGGCAACTGAACCTGCTAACGAACAATATCAAATTGGAAAATTTACATTTGACAGCGCAAATCTGATACTTAAATCTGATGATTCTGAGAGAGTGCTAACAAGAAAAGAATCAGGGCTTTTGAAATTATTATGTATCAATAAAAACAACTTACTTCCACGAGAAGTGGCCATGGAAGCCATTTGGGGAGAAAATGATTACTTCATTGGAAGAAGTATGGATGTATTTATTGCAAAACTTAGAAAGTATTTGAAACCAGATCCAGATGTTCAAATCAATAATGTACATGGTATTGGTTTTAAACTGCAGATTAAAGAATCTTCTCTTCCAGCTTAAAAAACTGATAGTTTATAAATACTACTTTTTTAAATACTGCTTCCATTCCAGAACTTCTGATTTGGCAAGGTTAGTAATTACCAAATCAAATAATCCATAGTTATCTGGAACTTTAATCCATATTTTATTACTTTTTTGCTCTGGATTTACAACTTTCCACATTACAGTATTAGCATAATTAGGTTTAGACAGATTATTGGGAATATCTGAAAACTGTAATAAATCCATTTCACTGACTTCAGAATCATAATCGAAGAATACACCAGATTTTGGTAATGTTATACCCTCAAGGTTTCCTGCTGAAGTAGTTATACTTATTATGCCATTGAAAATAGAATTTCCATATGCATAGGGCCGGTTCATAACACTAACACTCTTGATCTCTGTTGGTTGAAAACTCATTATTTGGTTAATATCAGGGAAATAAATATTATCTAGTAGCACCAAAGGGTCCTCATACTGAATATTAAATTCATTATCCAATACAATAAAGGAATAATCATTATCCCTAAAACGTACTCGTACATAAGGTACAATCTCGTTAAATAATTCCTGAGTTGTTGACATCTGTACAAAATCCGATAATTTAACTTCTGTTAAATTCCCAC
>CALCGQ010000223.1 GCA_937901015.1 uncultured Bacteroidota bacterium
TCAAAATCTATTTTACATAGAGAATGTCCCGGTTTATATACATCTCATCTTTTTGGTTTCTTTTCAGCATTTAACCCCGATGTTATCGATAATTTCATGTTGTACAAGGGTAGCATTCCAACAAGGTTTGGAGGAAGGCTGAGTTCAATTTTTGATATAAGTACAAAGATGGGGAATATGGAAAAATTCTCAGCTCGTGGAGGAATAAGCCCCATAACAATGAGGTTGATGGCAGAAGGCCCAATAGTCAAAAACAAAGTAAGCTACATTGCCGGAGTAAGGTCAACTTATTCTGATTGGGTATTGAGGTATGTTAAAGATCCTGAAATTAGAAATTCCAATGCATATTTTGGAGATATAGTACTGGGTTTTGATGCTAAGATAAACGAGAGTAACAAGTTAAAGCTATTTGGCTATTATAGTCAGGATAGAATTAAACTATCCAATAATACCAAGTATCAGTTTAAGAATAAGGGAGCCTCACTGAGTTGGCTTCATGCTTTTAAAAAGAAGCATGATATAAATATCTCTTTTGTATATTCTGATTATTATTTTGAAGAAGAAAATTCGGAGCTTACATTTGCTGCTTATAAGAGAAGTTATCGTTTAAACCACAATCAGTTAAATGTTGACTTGGGTTTGCGACCATTTGAGGATCATAATATTAAAGTTGGTTTAAATAGTGTATTGTATCTCCTCGATAGAGGGGAACATTTACCTTTAAATACGGAATCAACTGTAACACCCATCGACTTTGGAAATGAAAAGGCTATAGAGTCTGCTATTTACATAAGTGATGAATGGAAGATTTCTCCGTTGTTATCTATATTGGGAGGTTTAAGGTATAATCTCTATACTTATTTAGGGCCTAACTCCGTTTATCAATACATGCCAAACTCTCCATTGTCGGCTTCAACAACCACCGATACTCTAAACTTTGGTAATAATGAGTCAATTAAAACTTATGGAGGTCTTGACTATAGGCTATCCATAAACTATCTGCTGAGTCCAAATATTTCATTAAAAGCCTCTTATAATAGATTGCATCAGTATATTTTTATGCTAACAAATACAATTGCCTTGTCACCTACTGATACATGGAAACTTGCCGACTATAACATAAAACCAATGGTTGGTGATCAGTTCTCATTGGGTTTCTATACCAATTTTGGAAAGAACTTTGAGGGTTCTGTAGAGGGTTATTTCAAAAAGGTTCATAATTTGGTTGAGTATAAAGATGGAGCCGATATATTAACAAGCAAAGTGGTTGAATGGGATGTGCTTCAGGGAAACCTAGATGCATATGGAATTGAATTTATGATTAAGAAACCATTTGGTAAACTTAATGGATGGGTTAATTATAGCTATTCTAATTCATCGGTACTTGTTAATAATTCCATAACTGGAGAAAATATCAATTTTGGGCAGCGTTACCCGTCTAATTATGATCATCCTCACAGCGTGAACCTTGTGGCAAACTTCAAAGCTTCAAGAAGGCTAATCTTATCGGGGAACTTAATATATGCGACCGGACGGCCAATTACCTACCCAGCAGCTATTTATTATTTAGATGGACAAAAAATATTTCACTACAGTAATCGAAATGAATACCGTATTCCTGATTATTTTAGAATAGACTTAGCCGTGAAAATAGAAGGTAATCTACTGTCGAAGAAACTTGCTCATGGCCAATTTATCTTTAGTGTATATAACTTAACTGGTCGTAAAAATGCTTATTCTGTATATTTTAAAAGTGAAGAAGGACAAGTAATTGGTTATAAAATGTCAATATTTGGAACACAAATCTTTTCTCTCACCTATGATTTTAAACTAGGAAGCTATGATGATTAAGTGGTACAACATATTGCTTACCTTGGTGTTGCTTAGTGGCCTAGTTTCTTGTGTGGAAGAATATTGGCCCAATATTGATAAATACGAGAATCTGCTTGTTGTTGATGGTTTAGTCACAAATGGTGTAGATACAACAGTTGTTAGTCTTAGTATTTCTACCTCCATAAATGATAGCAAACTCTTACCCTTGTCGGGAGCTCAAGTTTATATCTCAGATCAGGATAACGTTATGAGCCAGTTGATTGAAATGGAAATAGGTTCTTATAAAATTCCTGCCAGTGAGTTTATTGGAAAAGTAGGTGATAGTTATCAGCTTCACATAAACCATCCCAACGGAAATAAGTATGTATCTGATATTTCTACTTTGTTAGAACCATCACCAATTGATTCAGTATATAGTTCACCGGATTCATACGAGTTAACCAATGGTGATCATCCGGTGGTTGGCTTGCAGTTTTATATTGATAATCATGGCTTAACAGCAGATACATGTAACTATTTATGGCGTCTTTCACAAACATATAAATATCAGTCATCCTTTACCCTTGACTATATCTGGGAAGGTGCAATGATTCAAGTTGAAAATCCTGATTCTCTTAGAACATGTTGGCGAACAAAACCTGTTCAGCAAATATTCACATATTCCACAAGATATTTGGATAACACTAAAATTACCAAGTATCCATTAAATTTTGTTTCCACCGATACAAAGATGTTAAGTATGCGATATAGTTTATTTGTTGAGCAGTTAACAATCGAAGATCGTGCATTCTCCTTTTGGGATGCCTTACAGAAGCAAAATATAAGTCAGGAAAACTTATATACACAGCAACCTGTTCAAATACGTGGAAATGTGCGTAATGTATTGGATGAAGATGAAGTTGTTCTAGGTTATTTCACCGTGGCAGGAGTTACTAAGAAGAGAGTTTATGTAAACAGACCTGCAAGTTTAACCTTTTATTATTCAGTTTGTGATCCGGATTTTGAATCGATGATGATGGTAGCTGCTTCAACACCCACATTTTGGCCAATTTTTATAACAAATATTCCAGGAGCAGGTATGGCATTGGGAGCATCCGATGTTTGTTTTGATTGTAGATTAGAAGGTGGAGGGTTAAACCCACCTAATTTTTGGGAGGAATAAAGTATGAATAGCTACTTAAAATACATAATTGCTTTGGTATGTGCTTTATTGTTCTACGGAATAGTACAAGCGCAGTCTTTGGATTTTGAAAATATTGAGCACATTAGTATTACTACTGACAGACAATTATACTTAAGCGGGGAAACAATTTGGTTTGCTGCATCATATGATGTAAAATCCAGTAGCTTAAAAAGTTTGAGTACCATACTTTATGTTGACTTGTTTAATAATGAAAAACAGCTGGTAAAAAAACAAAAGTTCCGTATTAAGGATGGATATATAGAAGGTAATATCGATCTGCCAGAACAATTAGTAACTGGTTACTATATCCTTAGAGCTTATACCCGGTATCAAACTAATTTTCCTGCCTGGCAATTGTCATCTGTGGTATTAAATGTGGTGAATCCATTTCATCCAATCGCTTCTTCTGGTAACCATAAAGCGAGTAAAATCTCAATTAGCACATCAAATAGTGGAAATGTCATATTTAGCATTGATCAACCACTTGCTGATATTGTTAAGAAGGTTAACCTGTTGGATAACGAAAGACTTGCAGACACTTCTGTTGTCTATAAAAAGAATGGTTTAGGCTGGAGTTCTTATGTTCCGGATTCATCCAATTTTCTGCGTCTTCAAGTTATACTCTCTGATGGTGATACAATTCAAAGCGATATTCAGCATGTGAAAGTTCCAGATTTAATATTTTCTGTAAGTACCGATAACAATGATATCGAGTTTGATATAACTTCAGATATTTTCAATAATAGTTCGGTAGATTTCATTCTGTTTAACTTGGATAATCTTAACATTGCAAAAATCCCATTAAGGATTAGAAATAATAAAGGAACTGGAATCGTTGCAGATAAAGAGAATTTTAGGGGACTCAATTTACTGACTATTGTATCTGAATATAATATTATAATCTTGGAAACTTTTGTGTCAGTTACAACTGATAATTCAATTCATTCTGAGAATTTAGTGAACAATCATAATATTGGTGCTAAGGATAGTATTCTAGTAGATTTATCTCATTACTCAGAAGTTAATTCCCCAATTTCAGTATCCATGGTATTGCATGGTTCTAATATGCATGAAAATGATGTTTTACCTGTTTGTTTTGTGAAAAACCCATTAAATGCCAAGAATATTATGAAATATAATGATTCTTATAATAGGTCGCTAATGGGACAGGTTGAGATATCAGCAATTTTAATGGGGGAAAATTTGATCTCAGAAATTAGGATGAGTGAAGAGGGTTTGTTTGTGGTTCCGGAGGCCTATGGATTAACTATTCAAGGTAAATTATATAAACAGAACGGTGAAAATTATTCAGGTGAAAAGGTATATTGCTCAGTACTTGGTAGCGCTTCTCAGTTTCATGTTGCTTCGGTTACTGAAAATGGCAGTTTTGTAATACCTCTCATTGGATATGAAGGAAATAAAGATATTTATTTAGCTACAGACCTACCCATTGATGATGTTGACCGGATTGAAATAGAAAGTGGTTACTGCTCCAAACCTCCAATCTGGAATCCAGTTGCATTTGTTCCTGATACTTCAATGAAAGAATTATTAACCGACATGTATATTAACTATCAGGTTAGCAATGTTTTCGATGTTGATAGAGAAGGAGTTGAGCATTTAGAAATATTGGATATACCATTGTTTGGTGGGAATTTAACAG
>CALCGQ010000224.1 GCA_937901015.1 uncultured Bacteroidota bacterium
TTATGATATTGCTGAATTGGTGAGTTTGAGTATGAAACTTTAATAACTGGTTTAAGTTTTAAACATAAACCAGAGTTTTTTCGCTATGGTTGAGTCATAGCAAGAGTTAAAACTTAAACCAGAGTTGTAAGTATAAGTATGGGACTCTAAGAATAGAGGTTTAAGTCCATAACTTAAACCTCTATTATAATAAAACTACAAAGAATTCAGATCATAGGATAATACTGTTCCTTTTTTCATCAAAGCTTTAATATCGTTATATCTACCAAAGGTGTTTTTACCATCATCAATAGTTGGCATCCAGAATAATTTGTTTGTAAAGGGGTCAACGGTATAGCTCGGATTTTCCTTACTAAATTTCATTGGAATAAATGCAGCAATTTCACCATTTATTTTGGATACAATTGCTAGACCTGTTCCACCCAGTTCCTTATCATTTGTCATTAGCAAAACATATTTCTTTGTAGCTTTCGAGTTCTTAAATCGTTTCGAAATAGCATTGATATTACTACTAATTGATGTCATATTAAGGACTCCCATTGCTGCCATATTTTTCATTTCATCATTAAATAAAGGCTTTATTTCATCCATTCCTTCTTCATAATCAGAAACACTTTCTCTGTAATCAATTAAATCCTGGTCAACGCCATTAATTTCCTCATATGCTTTGTCAAGATCCTGCATTCCCTGCCTAGCATATTGATCACCGGCTTCCACTGCGGCCATTGATGCCTGAGATATTGCTACCTGAGCAAGACTACCTAGTACTTTAAAGGTTGCTCCAAGTACATTACCAGTAACGTTCATAAAACCCTGGCCAGGAGCCTGGTAATACTTTTGGTAAACAATATTTCCGTTAAAGTCAAATTTAATAAGGTTCTGTGCTGAATGCAGTACAATGCCATCATCAAATAGATCCATTCCTTTAGCAGCATCACCACCTTTAAGCTTAATTTTTTCTTTATTAAACAGTGTAGCTTTTAAAGATTTAATATCAAATACATAAATATTGCTTTTCGATGAATTAAAGAAGAATACACGACTGGCAGTTTCAACGGAAAGCAAGAAGTCTTCATTTCCAGTTTTTAATTCTTTGTCAACAACCAACTTCTTGGTTTCGTAATTGTAGATATTTGCTCCATGGGATGAAGAAATTAATACACCACCATCAACTTCTTTGATCTGATAAGGACCCTTAAATATTT
>CALCGQ010000225.1 GCA_937901015.1 uncultured Bacteroidota bacterium
GTAATCCAAATACCCATGCTTTTGTTAGCTCACCTGATATGGTAATGGCATATGCTATCGCCGGTAAACTTGATTTCAATCCGCTTACTGATACCTTAGAAAATGAAAATGGTGAGTTAGTTAAGCTGGATATTCCGGTTGGTGTTGTATACCCAGAACTTGGATTCGATGTAAAAGACCCAGGTTACCAAGCACCTGCAGAAAGTGGACAAGGTATTGAAGTTGTTGTTAAATCAGGTTCTGAAAGACTACAACTACTTGACCCCTTTAAACCATGGGATGGGAATGATTATAAATCGCTTAAACTTCTTATTAAGGCCAAAGGTAAATGTACTACCGATCATATTTCAATGGCTGGTCCTTGGCTTCGTTTCAGAGGTCATCTGGAGAATATTTCTCAGAACTTATTAATTGGTGCAGTTAACTTCTTTAATGATAAGACGAATAGTGTAAAAGATCAAGTAACTGGAGAATATGAGGCGGTACCAAAATCTGCTCAAAGTATGCGTGATGCCGGAATTGGCACAATCGTAATTGGTGACGAAAATTATGGTGAAGGATCATCAAGGGAGCATGCAGCAATGGAACCCAGATTCCTAGGTGTTAAAGTTGTTCTCGTTAGATCATTCGCACGTATTCATGAAACCAATCTTAAAAAGCAAGGCGTACTTGCATTAACTTTTGCAGATAAGACGGATTATGATAAGATTCGGGAAAATGATAGCTTTGATATAATTGGTTTAACTGATTTTACACCTGGAAAACAATTATTGGTTGTATTGAATCATGAAGATGGTACCAAAGATGAAATAATTGCTAACCATACATACAATGTTAATCAAATTGAATGGTTTAAGGCCGGAAGTGCTCTTAACCTAATTAAATTACAAAACTCATAAACACTAAACTACTAACACAATATTGCTTTACTAAGTATGGAAATAAAATGGAATAGCATTACCGGGCTAGCATATACTCTTACCAACGCTGCTAATGGTGAAGAATTGGAAAAAACTCCTGATGATAAATTGATGAAATTCAAATTTGGAGTTGGAGAATTAATGCCTGTATTCGAAAAAAACCTGATTGGACTTACCAATGGTGATAAATTTGATTTTGTTGTAAAGGCTGCAGATGGTTTTGGACCTATGGATCCATACGGAATTTTTGATATCCCCAAAGATACTTTTGAAGTAGATGGTGTAACTGATGAAAAAATGTTCGTGGTTGGAAACCAAATACCAATGACTGATACTAAGGGAAATAAACATGTTGGTTTGGTCACTCACGTTTTGGAGAATGCATTAACAATGAATTTTAATCATCCTCTAGCCGGAATTGACCTTAGATTTGTAGGAGAAGTTATTGACGTGTTTGAGGATGAAGATGCGAAATAGATGGCCTAAGTGTTTATAATTCAATAACATTAAAAACTATAGTATGAAATACTCATATATTATAATTGGAATTACACTTTCAATAATAATTTCTTCCTGTTCTTCGAATAATACTGAAGATTCAAATGAAAAAGATATAAATGACAATGTAAAAGTTAGTTATATTCATCAGGATGATCAAACTTTTGATGCAATTAAGAAACAAGGAGCTATTATTGCAAAACAAACACAGGTTGAACTTGGTACAGCACTTAAAAATGCTATCCTAAAAGGAGGTCATGAATATGCAGTAAATTTTTGTAACCTTGAAGCATTGACTATTACTGATTCGATGGCAACAAATAAAGATGTCATTATCCGCCGACTAGCAAAGAAAAACAGAAATCCAGAAAATGCCATGGATGAGGTTGAATCTAAAATATTCAAACAATATGTTATGGAATATTTGCAAGCTAAACCCATGAAACCAAGAATTGCAATTAATGGTGAAGGACATCCGGTATATTACAAACCGATTATTACAAACGATATGTGTCTTTCATGCCACGGGAAACCTGGTGAAACAATGTCAACTGGTTTAGCGGAAAAAATTAAAGAGCAATATCCTGATGACAAAGCCATTAATTTTGACTCAGGTCATCCGCGAGGAATGTGGGCCATTACTTTTACGAAACTCAATATAAACCCTAATAAATAGTTATACTTTCGCAAGTCTAATATTTAATAAAAATGGGACTACCATGTGTACATTGTGGTGAAGATTGTGGGAAACATCCCATTATGTGGGATGAAAAACCCTTTTGTTGTAATGGATGTAGTACTGTTTATCAAATTCTCAACAAAAACAAACTTCAAAAGTATTACGATATCCAACCCATGTCGGGAATAAAAGTTGAACAGACTGATGTTGGAGAGAAATATGCTTATATTGATAATGAAGAGATTGGAGAAAAACTGCTTGATTTTTCAGATGGTGGTATAAGCAAGGTAACTTTATTTATACCTACAATTCATTGTGCTTCATGTATTTGGCTTTTGGAGAACCTATATACCATTAATGATGGAATTATTTCATCTGCTGTTAATTTCCCAAATAAAGTTGTAACTGTTACATTTAAGGATCAAGAATTATCCCTTCGACAGCTAATCGAATTATTAGCCTCCATTCACTATGTTCCAGAAATCACTCTTGACCAGTTGGATAAAAAAGACACGAGTAAGAGTGATAGGTCTCTTTTGCTAAAAATAGGAATTTCAGGGTTTAGCTTTATGAATGTGATGCTTTATAATTTCCCTGAATACCTTCCCGGAGGTGATGAACTTAGTTTATCGTTTACAAGTTTCTTCGGAGTAATGAGCTTTATATTGGCACTACCAGTGGTTATTTACTGTGCAAACGATTATTATCAGAGCGCATACAAAGGTCTTAAACATAAGATGGTAAATATTGATGTGCCAATTACTCTCGGAATCATAACTCTTTTTCTACAAAGCACTTACGAGTTTATTACTGGTAATGGAATTGGTTATATGGATTCATTAATCGGACTTGTTTTCTTCCTATTAATTGGAAAATGGTATCAGGGCAAGACATATCAGGCATTGTCGTTTGAACGTGATTATAAATCATATTTTCCTGTTGCGGTAACTAAAATTGTAGATGGAAAGCAAGAGACGGTTCCCCTTGGTCGGCTGGAGGTTAATGATAACATAATTATCAGAAATCAAGAAATTATTCCTGCTGATTCAATACTAACAAAGGGTGAAGCTAGTATAGACTATTCGTTTGTAACAGGAGAATCTATTCCCGTAACCAAGAAAACTGGAGAAAATATATTTGCAGGCGGTCGTCAGGTTGGAAGCTCAATTGAGGTTGAAGTTATTAAACGTGTTGAACAGAGTTACCTTACACAATTATGGAACGAGGATAAAAAGGGTAATGATAGTGATGCAAAACTTAAATCAATTATAAATAAAGTAAGTGAATATTTTACGGTAATCATTCTACTAATAGCTACAACATCTTCTATTTATTGGATGTTCAACGATCCCAAACTAGCTATAATTGCGTTTACATCAGTATTAATTATTGCTTGTCCGTGTGCTTTAGCCTTAACAGTACCTTTTACTTATGGAAGTACCATGAGGCAATTTGGTAGAAGAGGGTTCTATATTAAGAATACTGATGTAATTG
>CALCGQ010000226.1 GCA_937901015.1 uncultured Bacteroidota bacterium
TTTTCAAATTAATATTGCATTATGTTAACAATAAAGTGTTGGTAATTTGTTTTTAAGAAACTCATCAATAATTTGCATAATAACTTAGTCCTATTTCCCTTAGGCAAAAAGCTGACTACTTACTGTATTTCAAGTTATTACATAGACCAAATCCATTATGTATCATGAAATATAATTATACACATTCTTAATTCAAGAACTTTAAATATGATATATTTCACAAAAGAAAAAGAATGAATAAATATCTAATTTTCCAAATGGGAGAAACATAGATCAACAGGTGGATTCTTGTCAGAATGTCCTACAAGCTACATTACTGATATTCAACAGGTAAAGTGGTCTAATAATTATGGCATAAATATTGACATATGTATTCATCATAATCAGTTATTGTAAGTACAATTATCTGATTTTAGAGGAAATATCACTGTACTATCTCTACTATATTTAGATAAGTATATGTGTTAGGCTCCTTTTAGTTAATTTTGTATTTTAAAATATATATAATATGGAAGCAAAGTTTTCTCAGCGAGTGAAAGATGTACTATCGTTTAGTCGCGAAGAAGCTGTACGGTTGGGAAATAATTACATAGGACTTGAACATCTGTTATTAGGCATTATCCGTGATGGAGAAGGAATGGCTATACAACTATTAAAATACTTTGGTGTAGATCTAAATAAATGTAAAAAGGATATTGAAGATTCGATAAAAAGCCCCAATGCCGACGGTACAAAAATGGAAAATATTCCATTGGTAAAGCAAGTTGAAAAGGCATTAAAAATTACATATCTCGAAGCAAAGGTTTTTAATTCCGATCTTATTGGAACAGAGCATTTACTTCTTGCAATACTTAAGGATAAAAGCAACTTGGTAACAAGTTTATTAAATAATGATGGTGTTAACTATAATTCTATCAAAGAAGAGCTTACATCAATAGTTAAAGAACAACGCGATATGCCCACATTCATTGAACCAAAGGCAGAAATGCCAGGCGACACTGAGGACATACCTGAAAACCCAGGTAAACCTCTTGGAGGTAGTAGTGAGAAAAAATCAGCAAATCCTAAGTCTTCTACTCCGGTTCTGGATAACTTCGGAAGAGACTTAACGAAGTATGCGGAAGAAGGACGTCTGGATCCAATTGTTGGAAGAGAAAGTGAACTAAAAAGAATCGCTCAAATTCTTAGTAGACGTAAGAAAAACAATCCTATTCTCATCGGTGAACCCGGTGTTGGTAAATCTGCAATTGCAGAAGGTCTAGCTTTAAGAATTGTAGATCGTAAAGTCTCCAGAGCATTGTTTAATAAACGAATAGTGACTCTTGATTTGGCATCTATTGTGGCTGGTACAAAATACCGAGGACAATTTGAGGAAAGAATGAAAGCTGTTCTTAATGAACTAACTAAAAATCCTGATATTATTCTTTTTATCGATGAAATTCACACCATTGTTGGTGCTGGAAATGCTTCAGGATCTTTAGATGCATCGAATATGTTCAAACCGGCTTTAGCTCGAGGCGAACTGCAATGTATTGGTGCAACAACTCTTGATGAATATCGTCAGTATATAGAAAAAGATGGTGCTCTTGAAAGAAGGTTTCAAAAAATATTGGTTGATGCAACTTCCGCCGAAGAAACTGTTCATATTCTTAATAACATTAAAGAGAAATATGAAGACCATCACTTAGTAAAATATAGCCCTGAGTCAATTAATGCATGCGTTCAGTTAACTGACAGATACATAAGTGATAGATTCTTACCAGACAAGGCAATTGATGCTTTGGATGAAGCTGGTGCAATGGTTCATATTAGCAATATACATGTTCCTACAGAAATAATCAATCTTGAGAATTCCATAGAGGAAATTAAAGGCAATAAAACAACTGCCATTAAGAGTCAGAAATTTGAAGAGGCTGCCCAGTTCAGAGATATTGAAAGAAGATATACCGAAGAACTTACTAAAGCTAAAAAACGATGGGAAGTTGATGCTGCAATACACAGAGAAAGTGTAACTGAGGAAAATGTTGCCGAAGTAATTGCAATGATGACTGGTATTCCTGTTACAAATATTGCTAAAAGTGAAGGTAACAGGTTAATTAGCATGGAACCAGAACTTCAAAAAGAAGTGATTGGTCAGGATGATGCCATTAAAAAGGTTGTTAAAGCCATTAGAAGAAACAGAGCTGGGTTGAAAGATCCCAATAAACCAATCGGGTCATTTATATTCCTTGGTCCTACAGGTGTTGGTAAAACCCACTTAGCTAAGATGCTAGCAAAATATATTTTCGACTCACAGGATGCTCTAATTAGAGTTGATATGAGTGAGTACATGGAGAAATTTGCTGTTAGCCGTTTAGTTGGAGCTCCTCCAGGATATGTTGGATATGAAGAAGGTGGTCAACTAACAGAAAAAGTTAGAAGAAAGCCCTACTCCATTGTATTACTTGATGAAATTGAAAAAGCTCATCCGGATATCTTCCATTTACTTCTGCAGGTACTTGATGATGGTCAGTTAACAGATGGTTTAGGTCGTAAGGTTGACTTTAAGAATACCATTATTATTATGACGTCCAATATTGGATCGCGTCAGCTTAAGGATTTTGGCCAAGGAGTTGGTTTTAGTACACAGGCTAAAGTATCAAGCAAATCTACTCATACTCAAAGTGTTATTGAAACAGCACTTAAAAGAGCGTTTGCACCTGAATTTTTAAACAGAATAGATGATGTAGTTATATTTAATCCT
This sequence comes from uncultured Bacteroidota bacterium, assembly GCA_937901015.1. Taxonomy (GTDB): domain Bacteria; phylum Bacteroidota; class Bacteroidia; order Bacteroidales; family F082. The sequence continues at coordinate 2,744 of CALCGQ010000226.1, forward strand.
TTAGAGAGGAAAGAAATTCATAAGATTATTGAAATTGAGTTATCTCACATGTTTGAAAGAATTCATAAACTTGGCTACAAAATAAAAGTAAGTGCTAAAGCAAAGGATTTAATTATCGACAAAGGATGGGACGAACAATTTGGTGCTAGACCACTAAAACGTGCCATTCAAAAATATATTGAAGACCAGTTGGCTGAAGAAATCATCGCAACTAATATTAGTGCTGGAACATTAGTTAATGTTGGGTATGATTCCAAAAAGGATGATATTAAAATAACATTCAGTAAGCCAAAAGAATAGATTAATTTTTAAAATCTATTTAAGTTATTGGCAATGAATATTCTGGTACAACTATACTTTTTTCAAAGTGAAGATTGTATTATTCATAGCAAATTATATCTTTGCGGCACTTAATAATTAATCAAAAACTAGTGATGGAAATTAAAGCAGCTATTCGTGGTGGTGAATTCCTAATAAAGGATGTGACTGTAGATGAGGTATTTATACCTGAAGAATTTGATGAAGAACAGCAGATGATTGCTGAATCTTGTGTAGATTTTGTAGAAACAGAAGTAGCTCCACATTTTGACAAATTGGATGAACACGCAGAGGGCCTAATGGCTTCATTGCTGAAAAAAGCAGGTGAACTAGGTTTACTCGGAATTAGTGTACCTGAAGAACTTGATGGCTTTGGTCAATCATTTCTAACTTCAATGAAAGCCAATGAGTCAATTGGTTCTGCATATTCATTTTCAGTTGCATTTATGGCACATACCGGTATTGGTACACTTCCAATACTTTATTATGGAAATGATGAGCAACATCAAAAATATATTCCAGATCTTGCAACAGGGGAAAAACTTGCTGCATACTGTTTAACAGAACCTGGTGCTGGTTCCGATGCAAACGCAGGCAAGACTAAAGCTATTCTTAATGAAGAGGGAACTCATTATATTATGAATGGTCAGAAAATGTGGATCACCAATGGTGGATTTGCTGATACTCTAACTGTTTTTGCTAAAATTGATAACGACAGAGTACTTAGTGCTTTTATAGTTGAGGCTGACTGGGAAGGAATTACAATGAATCCTGAGGAACATAAAATGGGAATCAAGGGTTCTTCCACAAGACAGATTTTCTTTAATGATGTTAAAGTACCTATTGAAAACTTACTCGGACGCAGAGGTGAAGGATTTAGGATCGCTTTAAACATTCTACATATTGGTCGTATTAAACTTGGCGCTACTGTAATTGGTGGCATGAGAAGAGCTATTAACAATTCTGTGAACTACGCAAATGAGCGTAAGCAGTTTAATATGTTCCTATCAGAATTTGGTGCAATTAAGCATAAGATGGCTGAACAAGTAATAAAAATGTTCTCCACTGAATCTGCTGTTTATCGTGCAAGTAAAGATATGCAGGATACAATTGAAGGATTTAAGGAGCAAGGAAAAACTTACGGTCAGGCAAATATTGAAGGTGTTGCCGAATTTGAACCTGAATGTGCATTACTAAAAGTATTTGGCTCTGAATCACTGGATTACATTGTTGATGAAATGGTACAGATATATGGAGGTATGGGATTCTCAGCAGAAGCTCCAGCCGATAGATCATACCGTGATTCAAGGATTAACAGAATTTTCGAAGGTACAAATGAGATCAACAGACTTATCACTGTTGATTCAACCATGAAAAAAGGTATGAAACATAAAATCGACCTTTTTGAAGCAGCCAATGAAATACTTGAAAATCTTGACAAGCTTGAAAGTGTAGATCAGTCAATTGGAGATTATTATGAATCTAAACATGCATATGTTAAGAACCTCAAAAAAGGTGTACTAATGTTACTTCCTGCTATACAAGATACCTTCAAGAGACAACTTCCATACGAGGAAGAAGTATTGATGAATATTTCAGATATGTTAATGAATATTTATCTACTTGAATCTACGCTTCTTAGAGTTGAGAAGATTGAAAAAAATAAACTAAAAACAGATGTAACAGTATATAAAGATATTCTTGATGTATTTACTCAAGACATTACAGCTGAGGTTTATAAATCAGGTTTTGATGCAATTGGCTCATTTGCTGAAGGTGATCAAAAAACAGAGCTCTGTAATGCTTTACATACATTAACTAAAGCTTATTCAGTAAACGTTAAGGAAGCAAGAAGAAGAATTGCTGCTAAACTTATTGATGATGAAGTATATAAATTCTAGGAATATCTAGATTACAAAAAATGCCTGGTTTGAGAACAAACCAGGCATTTTTTTTGCATATTATTTTACTATTCAGTTGATAAGGTTATACAACTTTTTCCAAACGCTTTTTGAATAGCAGTACCATCAATATTATTGTACCAATTGACACTAAAGAGATGTCATTAAAAAATCCTGATAAAGCACTTCCCCAGATATCATAATAATTACCTCCTATTAACACAAATCCAATTACTGCTATGATTTTTTCAATTAATGATAGTTTATTAAAATAAACAAGAATAATCATTACCAACAAACCAGCAAAACCAAATGCATTCTGACTTGTGAAAGATAATAATGGGATTAGACTTATTAGCAATGCTATTTCAGAAATTTCACCAAATGATTTTTGTTTTCCAAGATAGATAAACCATAAAATTAGGATTCCAATTAATGCTAGTATTACAAACTGAAAAATCTGAACCGATAATGGTGTAACTAGTAATATTCCTATGAAAGTATACCTTGCTAGTACTGAAAATATTGTATGATTTGCAGGAAGCATCAGATCCTGTTTATGACTGAGTTCAACGATTAGTTCATTGTACCACAATGCATTTTGCTCAATAAACATCTCCCAACCATAGAAAAGAAGAGGTAAAAAGAAAATAACCCCAAAAAATACTACTGTATACAATAGTTCTTTAAACTTACCCTTTACTACAAAATAAGGAATGAAAATCAGTCCAAAAGGCTTGATAAAGATACTAAGAGCTAATAATGCTCCCACTACCCATGGTTTATCCTTAAGAATGAATTGAATCATCAATAAATAGAATAAAAGTAATATTTGGTTTACCTGTCCTAAATGTAGTTCACGTTGAAAATGAACTACCAAAACAATAGCTCCCAGAATAATTACCTTATTTAATTTAAGATTGTTAACACCATTAATTTTATATGATAGAATTGCTGATATAATGAAATTAGCAATGATTATTCCAGTGAGGAAAACCCAATAAAAATATCTTGAAATACTAAGTTTAATTATTGTAAATGGAATAAAGAGTAGTGCACTTACAGGTGAATATTTAAAAACATAGTGTCCATCTTCAGCAATTTGAAACAAATTATCTCCTTGCAATAATCTTGCTGCAGATTTATAATACACAGTAAAATCAGACTGCCAGAACCTGCCATTATATACCTCCAGGATTAAAAATAACATGGAGAATAATACCAATATTCCAACAGCATATCCCCCCTTCTGCTTAAGTATATACTTTAACTTATTGTGACTCATTTTCATATAGGAATTTAAAGAAATGATAGGAATATTTCGCATTATCCCAAATTAGTAATATATAATACCTGTCTGTATTATGATCAATATTCCCAGGGCAAACTCTAAATTTTTTATTGGTAATCCAAGGAAAATTATGATCCGTGCTAACAATCATTTCCGAAGAAACAATAATATATTGAACATCCAAAGATCTTGCCTTCTGGTAAAACTCATCTTCTGTAAAAGCAATATTAGATGCGACTTGAATGCTGTCAATATCACTAAATGACATAACGTTAAAATCATTTTTCAAGTGTACCGCAAGATCATCAGGAAGCAATGCTATACGCTCTTGTTCTGGTAGTTGCATTATTATTGATAAAGCATCAACTGGTTTTTTATTTGTACAACTCATTAGAGATACAAACAACACTAAAGCTATGAAAGTTACTCTCCTCAAAAACATAAAATTATTGTAGAATCACTATT
>CALCGQ010000227.1 GCA_937901015.1 uncultured Bacteroidota bacterium
TTCTTATTAGGATACGATTCACCTGAAAGTTGCTACATGACAGGTGGTACCATTGGTGTTCGTTATTTGCAAGATTATCTAGAAACCATTGCCGTACAATGCAAATCTGAGATCTTATTAATAACCGATGCTTGTCGGTCAGGTAAACTAGCAGGTGGACAAGAGGGCGCTCAAAACACCGCTGCTGCCCTCGCTCAAAACTGGAACAATATCACCAAAGTATTATCATCACAGGCTGGTGAATTTTCATTGGAGTCTGATAGCTGGGGAAATGGTGCTGGAGTATTTACTTATTACCTTGTGAATGGTCTTACAGGACTTGCTGATATGAATAATAATAATGAGGTAACATCCCAAGAATTATATATTTACTTACTTCAAAATATTGGAAGGGAAACAAATTTCTCTCAAAACCCAGCTTTGGTTGGTAATATGACGGCTACATTAGCAGTTGTGGATAGTAAGTCATTAGCTGCTCTTAAGCAGAATATTAGTACGGGTACTCATGAATTACTTGCTGCCAAAGGACTTGAAAGCATGTATGAGAACCAATTGGATGAAGAAACAAATGCGTTGTATACAAAGTTCAGGTACTGCCTTGATAATGACCTCCTTTCACCCAATGAGAGTAATAGCGACAATGCTTGGGATATTTATTTAAGCCTCATTGAAAATGAAAAGGCAAAGGTTATTCATAAACATATTAGGCGATCCTTATTGGCAGCATTACAGAATAGATCACAGATTGTTATAAACCTCTATGTGGCTTCCAAAGATATATTTGATAGTGTTGATTTCACAAAAGCAAGAGATGAATTATATCTTGCCTATGACCTAACTGATTCTAGCTATATATTATATAATGATATTAAAGCCAGATATCTACTTTTCCAGACTCTTGAAGATACAACTTCTGAAAAGCAAATTGCCTTGCTAAGACAAGCTATCAGTATTAGACCGGATGCAGCATATCTGTATAATCAACTGGGGACCGAATTTTATGATAGTAAATTATACGATTCGGCATTAGTTAAACTTAATGAGGCGATTGTGCTATCACCAACTTGGTCATACCCATATTATAATAGGGCTTTGGTTTATGTTGGATTAAAGCAGGATCAGCTGGCCATTGATTCACATTTAAAAGCTATTGAGTTTAAATCCGACAATGCAGCTGCATACAATGGCTTGGGTGTTATTTATTTGAATCAGGAAAAGTATAAAAAATCCATAGAGTTCTTTAGAAAAGCACTGGAAGTAGATATCTATTATGCAGATGGTTATTATAATATTGGCGTGGCTTTTGATAGGTTGGAGAAGTCTGAAACAGCAATAGAGTTCTACTTATTAGCTCTTGAGCTTGACCCTAATAATTCAAATGCTTATTATAATTTAGGTTTATCTTATGCTAGTATTGAACAATACGAAAAAGCCATCGAATGCTATTCTAAGGCCATTGAATTAAAGCCAGAATATGCAGAGGCTTACTTCAGTATGGCGTCGGCATATGATAATAATAAGTCTTATCAACAAGCCATTGATTCTTATTTGATTGCCATATCCCTAAAACCAGATTATGCTGATGCTCATTACAATTTAGGTCTCATCTATTACAATTTAAAAGATAATGAATCAGCAATAGAAAGTTATTTTAAAGCCATCGAAGCTGATCCAAAGTATGTAAAGGCTTATTATAATTTAAGTGTAATTTATCAGGCTATTGAAAAAAATGATGAGGCCATATTTCATGCACTGAAAGCCTTGGAAATTGATCCTAAGTTTGCTGATGCATACTTAAACTTGGGTGTTATTTATTATGGGATGGGTGATTATACTAAAGCAATTGATTTCTATCATAATGCCGCAAAATATGATACCACAGAAGCCATTGTTTATTTTAATCTTGGAATTGTATATGAAGAATTGAACGAAAATGAAAAGGTAATTGCATCTTATAAAAAAGCAGTGGAATTGAAAACAGACTATGCGGATGCATATTATAATTTGGGATTAGTTTATGATGCCATGGGACTATATAATGAAGCCAAGAATTCCTATGGTAAAGCCATTGAAAGTCAGGCTGATTATGGAACTGCTTATCATAGTCTGGCAATGTTGTATGCCGCTAATGATCAGCAGGACAAGGCCATTGAAACATATCTGAAACTCATTGAAAATGTATCTGATTATGTGGATGCATATTATAATCTTGCACTAATCTATGATGGATTAGGTCGCCAGAAGGATGCAATAGAGTTATATGAAAAAGCAATAGAAATAAAACCTGATTATCTAGATGCATATTATAATGTTGCAGTAATTTATGATAACCTAGGTCAATATGAATCATCAGTTGAGAATAATAGTAAATGTATTGAACTCAAACCAAATTATACCGATGCATATTATAATTTGGGTCTCGCATACTTAGGGCTTGAGAATTATGAAGCTTCGATTGAGGCTTATGAAAAGGTATTGGAGCTTGATACTGAATATTCAATTGCCTATTATGCAATTGGTAATATTTATTTTGCGCTGAAAGAGTACGATCAGGCCATAAAAAAATATCATAAAACACTTGAGCTAACGCCTGATTATGTTGATGCATATTACAATATTGGAGTATCATATATCAATAAGGGTAGTTATGATAATTCTTTGGAGTTCTTAAATAAAGCAATTGAGCTTAAGGATGACTATACATTCGCTTACTATAACCTTGGTTTGGCACATCATAATCTGGAAAACTATTCTGAAGCAATAATCAATTATACGAAAGCATATGATTTAGCTCCAGAATATTATACGATATTAAGCCAGATCGGCTATTGCCAGATGCAATTGGGGAATTATGAGGAATCGTTATCGAGCTTCTTATCAGCCATCGAACAAAATGATGAAGATTCAGAAAACCATTATAATGTTACTTGTTTGTATTCGGTTCAAGGAAATACAGAACTTGCACTTCAATGGTTTGAAAAAGCTTTGGAAAAGGGATTTAATAGCTGGGACCATATTTCAACAGATGGGGATTTGGATAACATTAGGAATACTGCTAAGTTTAATTCGCTAATTGAAAGGTATAAAGGTGATTAGCGAACATAATTTTTAAGAAATCAAAAAATACTATGAAAGGAAAATCCGTTATTAGCTTAAAAGCTACAATACTATTTCTGATTGTTGCAACATTATCTTCTTGCGCAAGCTATAAAAACTCCAATAAAACTAAGGGTGAGGATATCCAAATGAACATTGTAAATGGTGATGGGTTTGATCTGGAAAGTCTGGAACCTCAGGCAGAACCTGGAGGACCGCGTTCAAGAGGGATTATGATTGGTGATGTTGTATCACTTGCCATTGATGGAATTAAGCTCCTGATTGATATGGATAAGGAGAAATACACAGCTCAATATACCTCAGGAACAAGTGAAATATATTTTTATAATCAAATATCTGATAAGGGAACTTTTGATATCACAGGAATGCAATTCGATGGTTTTAACCTTGTTAGGACTGTTGAGGATAAGCATGGAATTATTGATACAGCTTTTTTTATATCCTTTAAAGTTGATAAGGAAAACCCGTATGAGATATTTAATAATTCATATTTCCGATTAGTGGTAGATGATTTTAGAATGGACTATAGTAAGGCAAAAGTTCCGGGCTCAAAATGGTATATGCCCTGGACATTGATGTACTACAAGCGTAATCAGGTTAATCTTGATATGGAAATTTCGTTTACATCATCGTGGACGGGGGTAAACTCAAGCATAAACAGAGATGTGGAGATTGGGAAATTCATCTTTAATATGCGTAATATTCCATTAACAGATGATAGAGTTGTAAAAGAAGAATTCAGACAAGCAGTTATCGGATCAACAGCCTTTGGTTATTGTTTTCTCGTTCCACGATCACATGGTTTTTACTGGTCGGAGGATAAGGAACTCAAACCCGGATTCGGGCAAGGAAAATATGATATCCTTGTTAATGTAACTGAGTCTGGAAAAAATCATTTTGTAACCAAAATTGTTCAGGATAACTCCGATGTGATCCTTGACCAGTTCAAGGGTGCTGTGATGGATAATATTTCGTTTTAGGTAATTTCCTACTCAATCATAACATATGCCGCCCAATAATAGAGATCATATATATAAATTATAACTTTTTGGGCATTGTGGATTACTACTCCAGTACATTGTTTTACCAGGAAGTTTTGATAGAACAACTGCATAAACTCAGAAAATTCTTTGTCAGGTATCTGGAAAATGCGATATTATAGGTTATATGGTATTATCCATGATTTTAGTTTTTAATTACTACATCATCTGAATCTTCTGATACTCCTATTAATAAAAACTCACTCCCTGGCTGATTATCCCCAAAACCATTCTTCATGGGTTCTGAAGGAAGTTTCTGTACAAATTGAAATAGATCACTAGTGGTCAACACACCATAATCACCTCCCCTTGAGCGGAGTGCCTCGATAAGCTTATAAGCAAAAGGGGAGTGTTTTCCTTTATAACCATCAGGTACTTCTTTCTTGCCTCCCGATGAAAGGAATATGCGAGTGGTGTAATTTAGCTTTCTTTGGATATATTCTTCATCAATTAAGTCATTATAAGTTTCCTTGCTCCTGTTAGCCACCTCTTCATCAAATGTACCACCAAAACATACGTCTAATATTACTAAGATTTGTTTAGGAGGCAGGTTGTTGAGTAGTCTTGTAAGCTTTGAATACTGGATATAGCTATTTCTGGCCTGATCATTATCAGTATGTTTTGAGTCAGTACAAACAATCATACCATCATCCAGTAGTTTATCAAAATCGCCATGACCAGCCACCATAAGAATAAACTGATCTGCAGTATCCAATATATTAGCATAATGAATTAGGTGCTTATAGATTGTATCCAATGGAGGATTTTCCAAGTGTTTAACACTAAAGTCAAATCCGGTTTTTAATTCATAAGCAATAGTACGTGTATCTAGTACAGGATTTCCCAGTTTGTTCCACTGTCCATCAGCCTTATAATTATCTGTACCAATTATTAAGGCGTGTCGGGATCCCATTTTTTTCTTGATATTATTATAATAATTCGAAGAACTCATGGCACGCGCTCCCCTGCTCATCATATCATCACCTGATAAGTAATATTTCAGATCATTGGTAAAATCTTGTTCATGAAAAATATGAAAATAACTCTTGGTAAAGGAGTTACACTCGTGTTCTTTTTGTTTTATGGCATATTCTGCCTCTTCTCTTGATTTACCTGATTCAAAAAGTTGAAAAATATTTAGTCCGGCTGGCATGGAGGTTATAAAATAGTTAAGTGGGCCATGATTAATCCTTTGGTAGCCACAGTTAAAATAATCTCTACCATACCCTTTCGGAACTATAATAATCCTGTTTCTGCCAGTTAATGAGGAGATTGTAGGATTACTTTCAACCAAAGCCTTCACAAATTCACGCTGAAAATCATGGGACTGACCTGCTTCAGTAATGAACATTTGATTGTTAGCCGGAATAAATTGAAAAAGGTTTTTTAATTGAGTTAATGAAATACCATTTTTTATTATTTGAGTTGTGTCAAATATATCAACTAACCCATGGGGAACAAACCATGTTGTTTGTTTTCCAATACTGTCCGTTAAAGTTTCGGTAAATCCTGAGAAATTGAAAATAAAATAATCGTTGGGTTGAGCATTATCACTAATAAAATTTATGGCTGCCTCAATACTATCTTTTGTGGCCGATTCATTTATGAGGATCTCATTGTGTAACCTTGTAGTATTTGCTGTGTTTTTGGTGATTTCCTGATATTGATACTTAAAGAAGTTAGAGAATGATTTTGCATCTGCTTTACAATTCTCAAAACTAATCTGGCTATTGTTTTCCAGATTGTAATCACTGATACCAACTGAAAGTACCCATGCATCACCCCTTGGTGATAATGGAACTTCCTTTGACTTAAGCCATGGCTGGGGTTCAAAAGCCGGAATTTCTAAATTACCATCAAATATTATATTACCGGGTGTATCTTTCTGAAAATTCATGAAAAAATTCTTAACATCATCAAATCCAAAACTTGGTGTTTGTGTAATAGTGCGGTAAAGATTATAACTAACGGAACCAACACTATTGCCATTTTTATCCATTGTTTCATATGTCAATCCCTCAGGTGCAATAAAAACATACGGACTCTTACTTTTCTTTGAACTCATTTCATCAGCAATTACTATAGCACTTCTAAAACCTGTACTTAGTGATATAACTATTTCGTCCTTTGCAACAGATTCCTTAGATCCACAAGCATCCAGTGTTAAAACAACCTGACCTGATGCACCAACTACCATCCGCAGTTCCTCTAGTTTCTCAAGGAGATAATCACGACTAATAAATTTAGGGAAGAATTCATCCCTTGCTTTAAGTGAGTCGATTGTTTGATTGCTAGTAAATTGTACTCCAAAAGGAACAATATAGCTATCATATGTCATACTAGAAACATGAACGTATACTATATCCCCAGGGTTGCTATTATAAATTAGCTGATCAATTTTTAATTTGATATTTTCAAGAGTAGCACTACTATTCTTTAATATGGTAATATTCGAATCGGAGAAACTTTCATACTCCAACATTTTTTTTATGTAGTAAATGTCCCAATCAATAGTGATATTAGGTAAGTAATTTGACGAATAGTCTCCAATAGCAATCATTAATGCTTTTTTATGTTTACCTGATTCTATTTTTTCAACTGAAAACTGTTCATCTGCAACACCATCGTTATAAACAGTATAACCCAACAGTTTTCCATCAGGGTTATATCGATTAACGCTATCCTGTAACTTGCCATTTTTTAAAGTATAACTATAGGATATTTGGCCATTTGAGTGATAAAATATGGATGTTCCATCTGATATAATACCACCTTTATAATGCTTTTCTTCCTTTATAACACCTGATGAATAATACTGTCGGAAAAATCCATCTCTAATATATTCCTTGGCGTAAAGATTATGAGTAATTGCATAATAGTGACTTTTTACACTATTTAAAGTGTTAGTATTCTGGTAAACAGTAATTGATAGTTTATATACTTTTAGTGAATCAATCTCAAAAGATTCACGTCCAACAACTACCGAATCTGAAACTTTTATAACTTCTCCTTCCTTGATCAAAAAACCATCTTTTCGAAAATCCCTAAATCCACTTATAACACCTTGCTTATTAATACTATCAGTATTTTTATTATAATGATAAACCCTATAAAACTCAACATTTATCTGGTTGCCATCATAAATTGGTTTTCTATTATGCACCGATTGCTTAGCCAAAGGATTATATGAGACCGAAACAGGATTATATAGGAAAGCATAAACATTATCTGACTTTGGGATATCTCCTAAAAATGGTGGATATAAACTATCAGGAACTATTAAATAGTTAAAATTCTGTTTAACCCTAACTCCACTATAACTTAGGTTTATAATAAAGAATATGAGTAGCGTTGAAAGGATTGTTTTTTTCATATATCTATTTTATCATTTTCTAAATTAAAGTAATCTCTATGCCAAAACTAATCAATTAACACAAAAGCCGCCCAATAAAGAGGATCATATTTCTATCTCATTACTTTTTGGGCATTGCGGAATACGACTTCAAAACAAAGAAATGCAAAAGTCACTTTTTAATAGTTATCATATGATCCTAGATAATCTTTTTGCCGATGTGATTTTATTAAAAACACCATTTTTTTACCTTTAACAAATTGTTAACGATTGTGTATCCCAATTTTATATTATATTGCATATTAACATATTGATGAAGTAAATTACAAGATCATATACTGATAAAGGTCTACTAACCTTATAAACCAATGCTAATAATGAAACTTAATATTAACACTAAGATTATACTATTTCTACTAATTATATTCTCATCGATTGGTGTTAATGCTCAGTTTAAACAAAGTGGTATAATCAAACTTGATAATCAGGGCTATGAAATAAAAAAAACATGGCATCTACCTAAAATTAATTGTCTGTTGATAAATCTTGAAAAGGGCTATTTTGAAGGTAAAATTGAACTCGTTGATATTGATAATGGCAAGGTAATATTTAGTCACCCGTCCGGCTTCTACTATAAATCTTACAATAAGGAATATGATTATGAAATGAATGAATATGCATCAATAAATGATATTCATGGGGTTGAGGTAGATGCCAAACTATCTGAGATTCTTGTAAGAACAAACGAGAGATCATTTTTATTTTCCATATCAGGAGACTCACTATTGAGCACCAAAAGCTATAAACCTTTAAAATCAGATGATGAACAATATGACTATGATCTTGATATCAATGTAAAGTTTGATAAAAAACTCAAAGCTTATACTTTGGATGGCGGCAACCGAATATTTGTGGAAAATACTAAAAAGAAAGAAATATTTGGTATTAGCAAAGATCCTTATGCAGGTTATAAGATGTTAAGCTTTTCACCTGATGGTAGTCTATTGGTAGCATTTTATGGCAACTATAGCGATATTGTTGGAATTGTAACCATTGATCCCATTGGTGGAGAACTGATAGATCATTCTGAATTCGAATTCACTGAACAACCTGAATTATACTGGTTGGCTAATGAATCCTTTTTTTGTGTCTCCAAAGGTAGTAATGAATTGATTTTCTACACATGGAGTTCTTCTCAAGAAGTTGAGAGCGAGTTTAGTACCATAGTTCAGAATGGACATCTTTCAGCTATTCTGGATATTGATATTCAGAAAGACAGGAATTTAATTGCAAGCCTTGATGAACAAGGGAAGGTCATTATTTGGGATATTAAAACAGGTTTATTAATTTCCTCATTTAGTCCAAAGGAAAAGCCTACTAATGTTGAGTTTCTTGATGAAAGTAAGTTGATAGTTTCTGGATTGAGTAGTGCAACAGTATATAACTACTTTGATGCTAAGATAATCAGTCATCACAAGGTTGAATACGCAGTTGTAGATCCAGATAATAAAGATGTTATCTATGGAAGAATGAATACCAGTAAGTCTTACGGCTATGATTATAAGATTGTTAAATATAGTATCGCAGACCAGAAAATAATCGATGTTTTACCCAATTTGAATTCAGACAATAATAATATATGGGAGTTTATGGCAATGCCAAACGAAAACGGTCTACTATGGTTAGATTGGCAAAGTAACCTTTATTTACAAAGTGGTAATAGTAAGTGGAAAAAGTTAGCAGATGCTGAATTCTTGGGAGGGGAGCGTTTTGATTCTTACACCGTATCACCCGATGACAGATATCTAGCCTTAGGAGGACGCAGTGGTAATCTGGTGATTTATGAGATTGGAACATGGGATGTTGTTGGTAATTTTCAAACCAATAAGGGATGGTTAAAGGCTCTTTCATTTAATCACGATTGCAACTCTATAATATCTTCTTCACAATTCGGAGAAATTACAGTTTGGGATTGGCGGAACAAGAAAAGTGAATATGTTTTTACGCATGAAGATATTATTCCCAATTGGTTGTTGAGAAATGTTACCTATAATAGTAGTTACAATAATATTAAAGCATTAGATATAAGTTCAGAATACCTTGTTTCTGCTAGTGACCGAAGTACATTAAAAATTTGGGATGGAAAGAGTTATGAGTTGCTGAAGACATTAGAGAGTCAAACGATACCTATCTCTGATACAGAGTTTAATGGTGATGATATTTTTGTATCATCCGCCCTTGATTATGCACTCGGGTCGGCAGATATTTTCCCCGATACTCTGATACGTAGTTTCTCGTTTGTGTCTAAAATTCAAATTGATACCATTAGCCAACATTATAATTGGGTTAATAATTTGGGTTTGTCACATGACGGGAAATGGATGGTGTCATCAGATAATAATAATGCAATAGCAGTTAGGAATTTGATTACAAAGGATACGGTTATAAGTTGGTTTAGGTATGATGGATTAATTGATGATATTCAAATATCACCCGATGGAAATTATATTGCATGGACTGAAGGGCCATCTGAGCAAGTAATATATATATTACGTAATGGTGACTCAGAATCAACTAAACAAATTAAAAACAAAGATTTAAATAAGGCCATTCACCTGACAAATAGTAATCTGTATTATTCCATAAAGGACAAGTATTATAGCTATTCATTGCATAAAAATAAGAGTAAAGTAATATTTGACGCAAAAGAATCTGACGAATCCCATTTGCTTTATTCATTACAATATGATTCACTAAGAGATAATCTAATGTTTTCAGATGGAACTTCATTTTATGTTGTTTCCCTTGTTGATGACAGTGTGATATATGACTCTTATACTAGTTCCCACAATCCAGACTTTCTTACTTTCATGTCAGAATCAAATACAGCCATTACCGCTTCTGGTAAATTGAGTATGTCAGGCAATTCTGTTATGGCTCATGATCTCAATGGCATAAAGAAAAAATGGATCAATAAAGACTTTAAATCACCCATTAGCAGTATCAAAGCAAATGATGATAGCCTAGTAATGGTAAGTTGTAAAAATGGTGAGGTGATTTTTCTGAATGCAAATACAGGACAAAAAATTGCTACCATGGTTTTTGCGAAAAACACAAAGGATTTCATAATATTTACTCCCGATCAATACTATTACTCCAGCAAAAAGGGAACTAAATTGGTTGGATACTTGTATGGTGAAAAAATATTGACATTTGAACAACTTGATTTGCAATTTAATCGTCCTGATATTGTATTATCCAGGATAGGTTTGACTGATAATCAGGTAATCGAAAACTTCATATTGGCAAGAAATAAACGATTAAAGAAAATGGGGTTTAATGAAAATAATCTCGCTAGCGATGTTGAATTTCCTGTAATTGAAATTACAAATAAGAATCAAATACCTCTACAAACCAATTCATCTGAGATACTACTTGAGTTGAAAATGTCGAGTGATCAATCCGATTTAGATCGTCTTAACATATGGGTAAATGACGTTCCAATAAATGGAGTTAATGGAATTGATTTTGGAAATCTAAATAAAAAAGAGATTTTAAGGAAATTAAATATTCCTTTATCAGCAGGACCTAATAAAATACAAGTAAGTTGTCATAATGCATTAGGTGTTGAAAGTTTTAGAGAAACATTCATGATTGAGTATAAACCCCTTCAACAACTAGACCCTGATCTTTATATAGTCGTACTTAGTGTATCAAATTATCACCAAAATGAATATAATCTTAAATATGCAGTTAAGGATGGACGTGATTTAGTTTCTCTATATGCAGAAAAACAGGTTAATAACTATAAACATATTCATGTTGATACTCTCTTCAACAGTGATGCTACGCTCAATAATGTAATAGCAATCAAACAAAAACTCCTTAAATCAAAAGTTGATGATCATGTAATCTTATATGTGAGTGGGCACGGCCTCTTAGATGATAACCTCGATTTCTATTTTGCTTCACACGATATGGATTTCTCTGATCCTGCTTTGAGAGGGATTTCTTATGAAACTTTGGAAGATCTACTGGATAGCATCCCAGCCCGTAAAAAACTATTCATGATGGATGCTTGCCATAGTGGAGAAGTTGATAAAGAGGAGCTTATAGTGTCAAATGAGAGTAGTAATGAAAAGGGAGTAAAGAGTGGAGTGAAATCTTACTCATATCGTGGTGCAAAAGCTACAACATCAAATAACAAATCTGATAAACTAGGCCTTCAAAACTCATTTGAGCTAATGCAGGAATTATTCACTAATTTAAATCGTGGCTCAGGAGCAATGGTAATAAGCGCTGCTGCAGGTGATAGCTATGCTTTGGAATCCAACGAATGGAATAATGGAGTATTTACCTATGCTGTAATAACCGGACTTAAAAACAATGCAGCTGATGCTGATGGAAATGGTGAAGTAAGTGTAAGTGAGCTACGGACATATGTTATTGAACAGGTTCAGGATCTTACTAATGGACGACAAAAGCCTACCAGTAGGCAGGAAAATATTGAATTTGACTTTAGGGTTTGGTAATCTGGAAGAGAATGTGGTCCCGATAGCTATAGGGATTGATTTTAGGGTTTGGTAACAAAAAAGCTATGAGACAATTAATAATTATACTTATTATCACATTATCGTACAGTGGTTACACTCAGACTATTGACACGGTCTGGACTGATACAACTGTTGCATTGCAAGAATTTAATTCTGATGGTGTAAAGGATGGGAAATTCATAAT
>CALCGQ010000228.1 GCA_937901015.1 uncultured Bacteroidota bacterium
TGACAATATTTGTTACATTGCTCCTGATGGGAATGTGGATGCATTTATGAATCGCTCAACTGGTGATTCTGTTAGTCTTCCAGATTCAGATGTAAACCGTATTGAATTTGCATTTGCTCCTTCTGATCCTAATATTCTTTATGCTAGTGTTGTTAATGGACTTGGATCTTTAAAAAATATTTATCGTTCCGATGATAAAGGTGTAAATTGGAGAATTATCCAGCCTGGTTCAAATGCATCACCAATTTTTATTGGACAGGGTGTATATGATAATGCCCTAACTGTATTTCCAGAGAATCCTGATAGAATTCTTCTTGGCGGAATAAATGCTTGGGAAGGTGTAAAAGTACAGGATGAGGGATTCTTCTCATGGAGAAGTATTTCAAGCTCTCTTTTTGGTCCTTTTAGCCCACAATATCTTCACGTTGATCATCACACTTATGTATTTCGTCCTGGTACATCCAATACATTCTTAATTGGAACTGATGGCGGAGTAGCAACAGGAACAGTAACTGGTAACAATTATATGTTTGAGCAAAGTAACAGAAGCTATTTTACAACACAGTTTTATAGTGTTGGGCCTTCAGGTGATGGAAACTATGCCACTGGCGGAGCTCAGGATAATGGTACAATTCTAGTAACCGGTAGTGGTAATACAACAAAAGAAGGTGAACAAATACTAAATGGCGATGGATGTGCAACTGTTGTTTCAACCATAAATAAGGATATTCTTGTTGCAAGTTTTACAGGTCGTGAAACAGACTTTATTTTCAGATCTGAAGATGCCGGTATTAATTACTCTGGACAGTTTGTTGGAGATCTTAGCTTAGCGGTTAATTTCTTCTATACTCCAATTGCTTTATGGGAAAGTTTCGATAATCCAAATAGTCGTGATTCAGTAATGTATCATGCTAAAGAAACCATTCCTGGTGGAACAGAGATACAAGTATTAAGTAATAATAGTAAACAACCTTTTTATTATACTACCCCATCTGATGTAACTTTATATGATGGAGATTCAATGAATATACAAGACGTCGTATCATCACGATTCTTTGTAGGTTCATTTAATAAATTATACATGACCAATGAATTGCACAGATTTAATAAGACCCCAGAATGGTTTGAGATTTCAAACACAGATGTTGGCTTTAGTGGTGCACCTCAATGTATTGGTTATTCCAACGACGCAAACCATGTATTTGTAGGAACCAGAGATGGAAAACTATATAGAGTATCAAACTTAGCATTGGCATATAATTATGATAGAGCTGATGTAAATAGCCCTGAGTGTATAGTTTCAACAAAAGAAATTGCACTTACAATACCTGGCACATCTGATCCAGTTACACAAGTTGTAACTTCAGTTGCTGTGGATCCATCCAATCCAGCTAATGTTATGATTACTTTAGGTAATTATGGTAATGATCAGTATGTTTATTACAGTGAAAACGCTTTAGATGAAAATCCAATATTTACATCACGTCAGGGAAATCTTCCACTAATGCCAGTTTATTCATCAGTAATAGAGATGACAAACACAAGCATGGGAATTATCGGAACTGAACATGGTATTTTTGTTACGGACGATATTAGTGCTACTTCACCAGTATGGATGAGACAAGATAGTTTAATGGGAAGCGTACCTGTATTCCAACTTGTTCAACAAAGGGTTTCAAAAAATCCGGATACTGTTACACTTGTTAATGGAACAGAAATCATAAAAATACTACACCCTGGGACAAATAACTATGGTGTGATATATGCTGCTACATTCGGACGTGGATTACTCCGTTGTAATATTTTCCAAAAACCAGTAGGCCTTGAGGAACTGCCTATTGCAGGACCTGATGAAAAACTTAGTATTAGCGTTTATCCTAACCCGGTTAGCGATTATGCTACGCTTGAGTTTGAAGCTTATAATAATTCAAATGCTGAGATATCTGTCTTTGATCTTTCAGGACGTAAAGCAATGGCTTTAACAAATAATGTACAAAAGGGTAATAATAAGATTGATGTAAATCTGTCAAACCTTAATCCTGGTTCATATATTATTCAGGTTGTAATTGGATCTGATATTTACTCACAAAAAATCATTGCTAACTAATTAGATAAAATTATTAATTCTACGAATATGAAAAATATTTATTCAATTCTTAGTTTGTGCCTAGTACTGGTTTCAGTATCAGTCTTTGGACAATCAAAAATTTATGCTCCTACATTAAATGCTCCGGAAAATTTGGAAGTAGCTCAAATGCCCGATGTTCTTCTTGACTGGAATGCAGTTACAGGTGTTGCTATTGTTATTGAATATGAACTCCAGTTAGCTAATAATTTGGATTTTACAGATGCAATAACTTTTGACAAGACTGATTTAACAGCAATGTCGATGACAGACCTTATGTTTGGCGGTGTATATTATTGGAGAGTTAGAGCTTATGATGACGATTTAGTTTCAGATTGGTCCGAAGCTTGGAGTTTTTCCGTTATATGGAATCCAGCTATGGATAAACCAAATGAAGGTTCTGAAGTTTTTGTGAATCCTGAAATTAGCTGGGATGAACTAACTGGCATTGATGGTTATGAATTACAATTGGATACCTCTTATGCTTGGACTAAAGATGAATCTGGTATAAGCGATGATATACTTGCAAGCTTCGTTATCTCTGATGATGATATGTGGGCTGTTGGTGATGGAGGACTTGTTCTTCATTTTGATGGTACAGCTTGGAATACTGTTGATGTTGGAACTAGTGAAACTCTCAATGGTGTTGCTTTTATTGATGCAAGTAATGGATATGTTGCAGGTGAAGCAGGTACTGTAATTTTCTTTGATGGTGTCACTTGGACTGCTGCTGATGCAGGAACTACATCAAATTTAACTGGAATCAGCTTCGCAGATGCTAATAATGGTGTTGTTGTTGGTGAAGGTGGCGTTGTTTCTGTTTTTAATTCAGGTACATGGCAGGTTGCATCTACAGGTAGCTCAGCTGACTTATTTGCTGTTGATATGCTAGGTGCTTCAAGTATTTATGCATGTGGCGATGGTGGTCTCATTATGAGTTATGATGGTAGCGACTGGATGTCAGTTGAAGCTGGAAACAAAGACCTTTTTGGAATATCTATGATTGATGCTAATTACGGCTGGGTTGTAGGTAAAAATGGTAAAGCTTTTAAATGGGATGGAACTGAATGGTTAGAAGAAGTTTCAAATTCAACAAAAACCCTATTGAGTGTCAGCTTTACTGGTATGGCTGGTGTTGCTGTTGGCGAAGATGGAACAATGATTGAGTTTAGTGGATCTTGGAGTCCTGTTTCTACTGGTTTGGAAGAAGACTTGATTGGAATTTCAACATCTTCAAGTTCTGGCTTAGTAGTTGGAGCGAATGGAGTTGTGTTAAGAAAAACCGATAGTGGCTTTAATAGTCCATTATTAGTAACTCACAATATTCCTGCTGATACTTCTAGCTGGGGCATTACTAATCTATTATTTGGAGAAACATATTATTATAGATTGCGTGGTTTTCACGGAGCTGATACTTCTCAATGGTCTGGTGTTAAACAAATGACAACATATGCTTCACCTGATCTTGATTCTCCATCTGACGGATCAGAAAATGATCTTTATGTCAAGTTTGCTTGGGATGAATATGAAGGAATTACAAATTATATTTTTGAGATAGATACTGATGAGAATTTCGGTATGCCAAGATCATTTGCTCCAGACGATGATACATTATGGGTTAATGACCTTGTGTTTGGAGAAGAATATTTCTGGAGAGTTGCAGCACAGCATGCTGAAGATATTAGTGATTGGTCAGAAGTTTGGAGCTTTACAACTGTTAACAAAATTACTCTTGAGAGTCCTGATAATGATGCCACAGAGGTTAAATTATGTCCATTATTTACTTGGTTAGATGTAGCTGGTACTTCAGAGTATGAAATGTGGGTTGACACTGACAATTCATTCTCTAATCCTAATATCCATAATGGTGATGAGCCATCATACCAATGTCAATCTACTTTGGAGATTAATACTATGTATTATTGGAAAGTACGTGGTAAATCAGGAGCTCTTGTTTCTGAATGGAGTGATACTTGGTCATTTAGAACTGAGCAAGGAATTGGTATTGATGAAGGACTTGCTAGCGAGAATGTAAACATCTTCCCTAATCCAGGTAATGGTGATTTTAACATGAACATTATTAGCAATGTTTCCAGTACATATCAAGTTAGAGTTGTTGATGTTAGTGGTAAACTGGTTTATGAAACTAGTATTGATGTTCAAACTGGAATAAACTCTATTCCCATATCAATTGATAATATAGTTAGTGGATCTTATAATTTACTTCTAAGTGATGATAGTCAAATAGTAAGTAAAAGGTTAGTGATAAACTAATACTATTATAAAAATTAAATTAAAGGTGCTTCTAGGAGCACCTTTTTTTATGCCTTTTAATTACAATCATGTATTTCATTAAAATGATAAACTCTGGTTGGAGCCACCCTATTACAATCATCCCTTTTTATTTTTAGATTGGAAACTTTAAGTGTGGACATTTAAAGCAGATGAGTAAGTAAATAAGTATTAACTGAAAAAAACCAGCGATTACTAGGGTATCAATTTTGAGTTAAATTATAAAATATACAGTGTAAGTGTGGGCACTTATAGTAGTTTATTTAATAAAAATTGGATTTTAGTACTTGTTGAATCTTTTTCCAAAGGAGAAAGATAAAAAGAAGGATGGGAACAGAATCTGATCAGTACTACTGTACATAATTGTCATACCTACTGGAAGTATGTCCAATGCAGCACCAATTTCTAGCGCCTTAACCTTTGTGCTTTGTGTTCCAAATTCAAAGTTGAGTCCACCCTTAAGATGTATACCGGGATGAATGGTGATTTCGTTGATGCCTTTCGAAAATGGAGCTCTTCCATAAATATCAGTATTGGAGTGTTTGGTAGGATCATAGCGTTCAGGAACTATCGAGAATGTTTCTCCAGATCCACTAATATCAGTAATTATATATAAGTAATAAGGCTTGGCAATTCCTATGCTTAAACCACCCCCGTAAGTCAATCGTACTTCGACACCTTTTTTGCCCCAGTCGGGCTTTCTATTTAGTAGTTTTTTCCAGATAAATCCTCCTCTTAAGAAAAATGCATCATTCGATTTGCCATATACATAACGTTTCGAATTTATAACATAAGGATTTACCATTTTAACTTGTTTGTATGATTTCATACTAACAAATTCTAATTCCAGCATTCTTGTTTTGAATATTGATAACCTCTTTCCTGTTCTGAAGTTAATTCCCATTCCAAGGTTATGAACAACTACACCATAGGTCTTCTGCCTATTGTATAGTATCATATTTTCAAGGGTATCGCTCGATTCAGTGTCGAATTGAGCAAATAAAGACGTGCTGATGGTAGTCAGCAGGAAAAGAAACAGTATTTTGTTGAATCTTTTCATACATTGGTAAGAAAATAATCCGGTAAACGGAGCTTAAACAAGATAGTCAAAAAAAAAGATTCTAATATCTACTTTCTTTCTGATACTTATGATTTTCCCCGTATGCAGCACATTTGTTAGATGATTTACAAGAGCTAGCAAAAACAACTATAAGTGCTACAGCTGAAATGAGGATAATTACTTTTTTCATGCGTTTTAAATTTATTTTTCGATATCAAAAAATATTCAAGTAGTTAAAATCATTCTTATTTTTGTCGTAGTTGAAGATTCAATTTACTTGATCAATAACTTAAACTATATTCCATATAGTAATCGACAAAGAAAAGCAGATTTTAAGTAAATAACAAGAATTTTCTACTTTTATTGTTTATGTAAACAAATATATAACATATATGTCACACCTAAAACCTGAAATCGAAGAGAGTTGGAGGTTAGCCCTTGATGAGGAATTTCGATCACCTTATTTTGAAAGTCTTGTAGATTTCCTAAAGGATGAAAAGAGTAATTATACCATTTATCCACAGGGAGCTGATATCTTCTCCGCATTTAATCGAACTCCATTACCTGGAGTCAAGGTAGTAATCTTAGGTCAGGATCCGTATCATGGACATGGGCAGGCTCATGGTTTAAGTTTCTCGGTACCAGATGATGTTAAGTTTCCTCCTTCATTAAGGAATATTTATAAGGAACTTTCAGATGATCTTGGTATGGAAATACCAACATCGGGAAATTTAGGACGATGGGCTGATAATGGGGTTTTATTGTTGAATGCTACTCTTACAGTTCGGAAGGGTGACGCTGGCTCACATCAGGGACAAGGATGGGAGGAGTTTACTGATCAAGTGATCAAAACAGTTTCAGATCTAAGGGCAGGAATAGTATTTATTCTTTGGGGTAAATTTGCTCAGGATAAGTCAAAACTCATTGATACATCCAAACATTTTATATTATCATCACCACACCCTTCCCCTTTTTCTTCTTATCGTGGTTTCTTTGGAAGTAAGCCTTTTTCGAATACGAATAAGATCTTAATTGATAATGGTCTTGAACCTGTTGACTGGAGTTTGTAATCAAAAAAAATGCCGTAAGAAAATTCTCTTACGGCATTTTTTTTTGAACTAGAAATATTATTATTTCTTTGGCCCAATTGAAATATCAAGTCCTATTGCAAAAGCAATAGTGCTTTTTAGGTATGTTTCTGTATAAGGAACTTCTATTCCGCTACCCATAATCTCATAATTCATATCATAAGTTTGCTCATCATAAGTTACCCTATAAGCACCTAGATTTAGCATAAATGTTTCGTTAAATCTATATGCCATACCAGCTGCAAATGTATTTGAAGTAAGACTGAACCCAAGGTTTGATTGGTATGCCTGGTTTACACCAGTTTGAGCTCTTAGGTAACCTGCGCTAAGTATGAAATTTTCAGTGGCATTGTACTCAAGTCCAAATGCAAATTCCCAAAAGTTCTTGTCAATTGTTTTAGGAGTGTTGTCTTCTGATCCCCAACCTGTTCCTTTGTCCCCATATGCATGATAAGTAACTGAAAGTTTTAGTGGCTTAATAACTCTATAGTCAATACCAATAGATAACATAGATGGTAAGTCAGCGTTTGTTACTGCACCATCAGGGAACATCTCAATTGGTTGACCTGTTGCAGGATCCATTCCGATTACGAAACCTTTACCAGGTGCAACGTCATTAGTTAGGTCCATTTTGGTTTTAAATTCATATTTAAGACCAATGTTTAGATTGTCTTCAAAAAATGAAAGGTTTGCTCCAATAATAGGAGTTATACCATTACCAGTTTGTGTAATGTCGCCTTCTTGATCCGCCATTAGTACAGCACCACCTCTTAACTGGCCTGCTTGTGCAGTTAAAGCACCAGCTGTTTGTGTGTAAGCACCTTGAGCAGTTGCTAAGTCCATAGAAGCAACTTGATCAGCAGGTACTCCAAGTTGAACAAGTCCTCCTTGTAAAGTTAAACTTTGTACTTCGGTAAGAACTCCCATTGCAACAGCTTGATCCCAAGTAAGAGGACCACCACCACCGTCAATAATAGGTTGCATACCTGCAGCAGCTCCAGTAGCAATTTGAGCACCGTAGTCAGCCTGATCAGCAACACCATTCATAAAATCATCAGCACGCATATCACCTCCAGTAGTTTCTAATGTAATATCTTTTAGATGTCCTTTATAAGTGTTCTTAGCCATAACATATCTTGCTCCGGCAAAAAGAGAAATATTATCATTAATAGCATAACTTACACCAGCTTGAAGTCCCCAATAAACTGAAGTTCCTTCAAAAAACATATCCACAGAATATCCAGTAACACCCATTTCTCCAAATGCAGGAACTAATGATGCAACTGGCACTTCCATCAATGGCACACCTCGTTGAAATGATGCACCACCACCACCACCGATGGCAATAAATCCAAATGAGAATGCCCATTTACCAGTTTTGTAAACAAGATATGCAGATGGGAATACGGGAGCTGTTATTTTTCCAGTATATCTTTCACTATTTAAATAAGGAAATGTTGCTGTAATTGTCTGATCCTGCTTTATTGACTGGCTTGAAAGACTAATGTGAAATCCGTCACCAAGTTTAGTTAATCCAGCAGGATTAAAGTAAACAGCATCAATATCGACAGATGCACCCCTTGATAACATACGTGACCAAGCTGCACTCTGATTAGTGTTGTGTACTAGACCTCCAGCCATTAGAAAGCTGCTACTTAGTAGAATTCCAATAAAAATTAGAGTAAATTTTTTCATATTTTCATTTTTTGATTTATAATTGTTGCGCTAAAATATGTAAAACATTTCATATATCAATAATTATGACTTTCAGCAAATTATACTATATGTCATAAAATTAATAACACAACATAATTGTTCTTTATTAATAAAAAAGTTTGTGGTTTAGATTTGATTTTGATATGTTTTTAGGGTTACCAAGTGTAATCACATGATTCCCAAAGTTTTCTTTCTTCGTCTTCCGTAATCTTTGCCGCTTCTTCAGGAGTGTATTTTTCAGATGTCTTTTCTAACATACAGTCGCAGAAGTCAACAGCATTTTGTTCTTCAACATCATTGGTTTTCATGAATCCCTTACATTTATTTGTCCACTCAGTTTTTTGTTCATCATTCCAAGTGTCGGCCTTCGATTTGTCCTGGCAATTACATGCTGTAAAAAATGCAAACATAATTACTGAAGCAAATAATAATTTGAAAATCTTCATTTTAGTTAATTTAATTTTTGATTGAATTGATTATTTAGTTTATGATAAAAATCAAAGTTAAACAATTTCCTTAATCTGTTTAATTTTGCACCAACAACAATATGATAAATAAGAGATCCAATGAAGAAAATTGTTTTTGCAACTAATAATGCTAACAAACTAGATGAAATTAGACAAATATTGGCCAATAAATATGAAGTTCTTGGGCTATCTGATATTGGCTTCAATGAAGAGATCCCGGAAACAGGAAATACTCTTAAGGAAAATGCATCCATAAAGTCTCAAACTATTTTTAGAAAGTTCAACATTGATTGCTTCTCAGATGATACTGGTTTGGAAGTTAATGCATTGAATGGTAAGCCTGGTGTATATTCAGCTAGATATGCCGGAAAAAACGCAACTTATAGTTCCAATGTGGATAAATTACTTGATGATATGGAAGGTATGAATGATCGTTCTGCTGCGTTTAGCACAGTAATTTCCATAATTATGGATGGTAAGGAATATTATTTCGAAGGCAGGATTGAAGGGGTAATTACTTTGACAAGAAATGGAGTTGGCGGATTTGGTTATGATCCAATTTTTAAACCCAATGGTTACAAAGAAACTTTTGCTGAAATGTTACCAGAAATAAAGAATAAAATTAGCCATCGAGCATTGGCTACTGAAAAACTTGTAGAGTTTCTGGTTCAGAGGGACTATAGCTAGCAAAGTTGGGGTTACTGATATTAGAACATATTATTGACAGTAATATTAAACAATTCTGATATTGAGATACCCATCGCTTCAGCTTGTTTTGGCACTATACTGGCTTGGGAAAGTCCAGGGACAGAATTAATCTCAATGAAATATAGCTTTTCATCCGTTAGAATATAATCAACTCGCACAATTCCTTTACATCCAAGCTTATTATATAGTAGTGATGATACTGCTTTAATATCTGTTTCGAATTCTATGTTCAGATCAACAGGAGGTGTTACTTCATCAGCTTTCCCTTTCGTGTACTTTGCTTCATAATCAAAAAATTCATTATCCGTAATAATCTCTGTAAGGGGAAGAATAATTAGTTCTTTCTTGTTCTTGAACAAACCACAATCAATTTCGCGTCCATCAAGATATTCTTCAATTATAATCCTGTTATCAGCTTCAAATGCTTTTGAAATGGAATTTTCAAACTCATCAGCATTTGATACTTTCGATACACCCACAGATGAGCCACTTCTGGCAGGCTTCACAAAAAGCGGCAGTCCGAGTGATTCAATTATTAATTCTTTATCTATGTCTTCGCCTTCAACAAATGAAAATGAATTTGCGATATTTAGCCCAAGCGAACTAACAAAGTTATTACACAAGTATTTATTAAAGGTAAGTGCACTTACATCCATATCACAAGAAGTATAAGGAATCCCTAGTGTGTCGAAGTACCCAAGAATTTTACCATCTTCTCCAGGAGTTCCATGAATTGCATTAAATACACCATCAAATTTAATTATGGAGTTTCTTATTTGAAGAGTGAATGTGTTACGGTCAATGGAGTAACTGTTGCCTTTATCGTCCTTGTAATACCAATCATTTTGTTCGATTACTATTACATATGACTTAAAAACGGAACTGTCTAGATGGTTACTAACCATGGCAGCACTTTGAACCGAAATATCATATTCTCCTGAATATCCTCCGCATATTATGGCGATGTTTTTCATGTGATCTTATTGAATTTTATTTAACAGAATTACAAATTTAAGTCCTTTTTTTGATCATCAGTATTTATGATGAACTAACCTCAATAATTTTTACCTTTGCAAACTTGTACAATATTTTCAACTCTTAGCAGTTATGGAATTGTAATCCATAGCTAGTGGGCTTATAAACAATAGTTACAAATGGGATTTTTCTATTTTTTAGGACAAAGAAAGTTCTACCTTCATTTTTTCATTGCCATTGGTATATCATTGGTATTATTGTGGGTAGTTGTTAAGTCCATGGATATATTTACTCAGCATGGCGATGTATACATAGTCCCTGATTTTAATGGATATTCTTTGGATCAACTAAATGAAAAAGGATATGATGAATATTTTACCTTTGAGATAATTGACTCGGTATATTTTAAAGCGAAAGATAAAGGAACAGTTGTTCTACAGCATCCTTTGTCAGGTTCAAGAGTTAAACAAGGAAGACATGTTTATCTTACTATTGTTGCTCAGTCTCCGGAAAAAGTATTAATGCCAAATCTTAGAAACCTATCACTACGTCAAGCTCTTGTTACCCTTGAGTCCAATGAGCTGATTGTAGGTAAGCTAGATTACGTTCAGTACTTTGCCAGAAATGCAGTTGTGGATCAACTTATAAATGATGAACCTGTTGAGGCAGATACTGAGCTTATAAAAGGTAGTGTGATTGATCTTGTTCTTGGTAAAGGTGAGATGACCGTTATGGTACCTATGCCTTTTTTAATAGCTCTTAAGCAATCTGATGTTAGAATGAAATTACATCTAAGTTCACTAAATGTTGGTCGTGAATACTTTTTAGATGATGTTGATACTTCGCATGCTAGAGTTTATAAAACAGATCCCGAAACTCTAACTGAGGAACTACTTTATATGGGGCAACCCGTAAACATATGGTATAGATCAGATGAATTAATTGACTTTCAGGAATATTTATTGCAGTTTGATCCTGACTCTATTGCGGTAAATCCTGATAAATATGAAAATAATAATATTGAAGATGAATTTTAGGATACTTCTTTTTGCTCTAATTTTTGGATTGTGTGGAACTGGTTTTGCTCAAGAGTATGTAACTGGTTTACAGGTAAACGAAGCTGTTGCTCATGAAGCAAAAAGACTTTCAATTGAAAACGAGTCAATAAGATCAGTTGATGAAGGAGATAAGTATGTACTGTTGCCTTTCTTTGACGACTTTTCCACATCAAACATTTTCCCTAATCAGGATCTTTGGGACGGTTATTCTGTTTTTGTAAACAAGGATTTTCCTTATATGCCTGTTAATACAGGTGCTGCAACTCTTGATGCAATTGATAGCACTGGTAGGGTTTATTCTGATGCTACATGGGTTCCATTTATTGCTGACAGATTATTATCAAACTATATAAGGCTTGATTCAATTTTCAGTCCTTCAGCACGTAAATTAAGCCCTGCTGATTCTGTATATTTAAGCTTCTTTTATCAACCACAAGGTGTGGGTGATGCACCTCAAGAATATGATTCATTGGTACTAGAGTATTCAAGACAAACTGGTTCACTTGTTTTTTCACATATGGATTCAGTAATTGTTGCTGCATCTGATTATTTAACCAGCCCAAATGACACGATCTTCCCTCTTGATACAATATGGGCGCCATCGGGTTGTAACCCTAGTGTTTTCACCATAGTTTATGACTATTATTATTACGAAGATATGATAACCGTGGCTTGTGATTCCGTATTCGTTCCTGAGATTGTATGGGATGATATTTGGTTTGCAGAAGGTATGAAATTAAGCGAGTTTTATGAACTGCATG
>CALCGQ010000229.1 GCA_937901015.1 uncultured Bacteroidota bacterium
CTTCAGGCTTTTTCTCTACTTTTCCTTTAATCCTTAGTAATACTGTCGATTTATTTTTGGCATTTGAATAAACAGTTACAGTTTTATTAAAAGGACCTGCTTTGTGTGTGTTATATGTTACTTTAATTTGATTAGTTTCACCTGGAAGAATAGGTTCTTTTGGCCATTGTGGAACTGTACAACCACAAGAAGATCTAGGTTTTGAAAGAATAAGAGGTTCATTACCAGTATTAGTAAACTCAAAGTTATACGTCCCATCTCCATTTAATTCTATTGTACCATATTCATGTGTGGTTTTTTGGAAGGAAATTTCAGGACCAGTTACAGCTTTTTCGCTTTGAGCGCTTACTGCAACAACTGAAAATACTAATGCAAGCAATACTACAAGGTTTTTCATCTTTTTTATTATTAAAATTTATAGAGCAAAAGTAATAAAATTATATCAGCTCAGGATTAGAATTAATTATAGGATTAGCACAAATAATCGTGCCAAATATCACATTTTTTATTTTATTATCTATTTTTATCATAAATTCAAACTCAATCAATAGTTAAAGTCAGCATATTGAGGCACTTTATAGCTTTTCACCACATATTTTACAATACTTGGCATTATCATCATGATCACCAAACTCACAGCCACAACAAACCTTAGTATTATTTCTGCTCAGCATCTGTTCTTTCACAATCTCTCCTCCAATAATACTTGTTGGAACAGCAATAATTGCAAAACCAATTATCATAAGTATTGAAGCAATGGTTTGGCCAAGAACTGTTTCAGGTGCAATATCACCATATCCAACAGTTGTGATAGTTACAATTGCCCAGTAAATTGACTTCGGAATACTCGAAAACCCTGATTCAGGACCTTCTACCAAATACATTAAAGCTCCGGTAATTACAACAATTATTAATACTGCTTCAAGAAATACAATTATTTTCCTTCTACTATTTTTCAATGCAACAACTAAGGTATTTGAAGCATTTACATATCTCGCTAATTTGAATACCCTAAATATCCTCATTAGGCGCAACATTCTGATAACAAGCAAGAAATGAGTACCAGTGATAAATAAACTTAAATATGTTGGTAAGATGGACAAGAAATCTATAATCCCATAGAAACTGAAAATATATTTTAAAGGTTTCCTTGTAACGTATATTCGGAGTATGTATTCCAAAGAAAAGATAATTGTAATAACCCATTCAAGATCGAGGAATAACTGACCATACTTTTGGTTCAATTCATCAACGCTATTTAACATTACAATTACTACCGATATGGTAATAATTAGCAACAAGGAAATATCAAAGGTTTTACCTGCTCTGGTATCTGCCTCAAAAATTATAGTATGTAAATATGTTTTTAATTTATTTTTTGTCATTGACTGGGAAGATAATCAGCAAATTTAATAATATTAGGAGATTCCTTCGAATACTCCCATACCAAATAATGCAAAATCGTATTTAACCGGATCTTCTTTATCCATTTTTCTAAGATTCTGGGTTAATTCATCAACTGCTTTCCAGTCATTTTGCTTTCTGGTCAACAACCCAACTTTTCGAGCTACATTACCGGAGTGAACATCCAATGGACACATAAGTTTTGATGGTGATATTTTTTTCCATAATCCAAAATCCACTCCTTTATCATCATTTCTGATCATCCATCTTAAAAACATATTTATTCTTTTGGCAGCTGATCCAGATTGTGGATTCGCTATATGTTTTCTTGACCTTACCATATGTGGGGTTTCAAATAGAGATTCCCGCATTCCAACAATAAGGTCCAATATTTGGCCTCCTCCCATAATCGACTCATTAGCTACCTGTTCAAGGCCTCCTTTATTGAGATAAACATCTCTTAAAGCTGTCATAAGAAATAAACAATCATCAGAATTAAATGTACGATATACAAAACCATCAAACCTTCTCATTTCTATATCAGAGGCATTAATCAGAAAGTCATACGGAGAGTTATCCATTAAATCCATCCACCGATTAGCAGTTTTTATAATAGCTGCCCGTCTACCCCATGCAATTATTGAAGTTAAAAACCCACTGATCTCAATATCCTCTTTCCTAGTAAACAAATGAGGTATACTTATGGGATCACTTTCGATGAATGAGGGATTATTATATTGGATAACTTTTTCGTTAAGAAAATCTGAAATATTTTTCACAGAATATTATTTGGAACAAATATAAATAAGTATTAATTTTGACAATGCAAATTAATCATAAAAAAAGTAAGCAATGAAAAAATTAACCTTAGTTACCTTTATCGTGGTCAGTGTAGTATCAATGTCATTTATTGATGGAAATAAAACCGCTTCTATTTCATCAACGGATGGAAATTCATATGAAGTGCCAGCGGATGTGCAAGCAATCATTGACAATTCATGCTATGGATGCCATAATACAGATAGTAAATCCACAAAGGGAAAAATGAAACTAAATTTTGATAAGATGTCCGACTTAAAAACCAGTAAGCTAGTTGGTAAGCTATCAAAAATCAGTAAAGTTGTGAAGAATGAGAAAATGCCTAAGAAATCATTTGTCGAGAAATACCCTGACAAGGCTCTTTCAAAAGAACAATCAGATAAACTTACTAGTTGGGCTGATGATCTAGCTGCACAATATGGAGGTGAATAATTACCATGGGAAAAAAGATAGCAATAATCGTTTTTGTAGTATTTATAGCACTACAGTTTTTTCAACCTAGCTTGCCTGAAGTAATTGTGGATAACCCCAATGATTTACTTACAAACAATCCGGAGATACCAGGAGATGTTACTGCAATTCTAAGAAACTCATGCTACGATTGTCACTCTAATACAACCAACTACCCTTGGTATTCTTATCTAAGCCCAGTATCACTTCTTGTGGTTCATGATATTGAAGAGGGAAGAGAGGAATTAAACTTTTCGAACTGGGAGAGTTTTAATAAGATTGAGAAAGCCGGAGCAATTGATGATATAATTGGTGTTATTGAAGCTAGAGAAATGCCAATACAGATATATACCGTTATTCATCAAGATGCTAGTTTAAGTGATAGTGAGAGGGAACTGCTAATTGGTTGGGCTGATGAATATTCCGATAGTCTATTTGACTAACCTACCAAAAATCGTGGTATAAAAAAAACTCCATCCTGAAGATGGAGTTTTTTTGTGTTTGAGACAACAGGTTATATTTTCACAACATTCTTCATACCCATTGTAATTGCATCCTCATTCAGAGGAATTAATTTATGGTATCTTTCATGAAGTGATTTTTTAAGACCAAGTATTACATTATCCAATTTAACTATTGGCTTAACACTTAGATAACCTCCCAGAACAACCATATTGAAAATCTTAGTATTGCCCATTTCAGCAGCAATCTTAGCTCCTTCAATTTTGTAAATACTTATATCTTTTCTAGTAGGATGTTTAGAAATACCATTAGGGTCATAAATAAGTACTCCACCTGGTTTAACAGTTTCTTCAAACTTATCCATTGATTGTTGATTCAAAATAATTGCAGTATCATAGGCTGTTAAGGTAGGTGAACTAATTCTATCATCACTTACGATTACAGTAACATTTGCTGTTCCACCACGCATCTCTGGTCCATAAGCTGGAAACCAACTAACTTCCTGATCTTGCATAATACCTGAATAGGCAAGAATTTTTCCCATTGACAGAACTCCTTGTCCGCCAAAACCTGCTATAATAATTTCTTCAGTCATTTTCGTATGATTTTAATTTGAATACTATTAAAGCAATTTGCCATCAACTTTAATGTCACCTAATTTATAATATGGAAACATATTTTCCTCCATCCAAATATTTGATTGAACAGGTTCCATTTTCCATCCTGAATTACAGTTTGAAACAATCTCAATAAATGACAAACCGGGTTTGCCATCCAATTGATTTTGAAATGCTTTCTTTATTGCTCGTTTTGCTTTACGAGCCGCGGCTGGTGTATGTACTGAATGACGAGTAACATAATAAGTTCCAGGTAATTGAGCTACTAGTTCTGTAATCTTCAATGGATTACCCATAGTAGCCACATCTCTACCATATGGAGAGGTAGATGTTTTCATTTGTGGAAGTGTTGTAGGTGCCATTTGACCACCTGTCATTCCATAAATTCCATTATTGATAAAAACAATAACTATCTGCTCACCACGATTACATGCATGAATAGTTTCTGCAGTTCCAATGGCTGCTAAGTCACCATCACCTTGATAGGTAAAAACTAACTTATTGGGCCATAACCTTTTTATGGCAGTTGCAACAGCTGGCGCCCTACCGTGAGCAGCTTCTTGCATATCAACATTCATGAATTCATATGCCAATACTGAACAACCAACAGGTGCTACCCCAACAGTTTCATTTTCCTGTCCAAGATCACCTACAACCTCCATCATTAACCTATGTGCGGTACCATGGCCACATCCAGGACAATAACTTAGAGTTTTGTCGGTCATTAAATCTGTTTTCTCATAAACCAGGTTTTCTGGTTTAATAATATCTTTTATAGCTATATCTGACATAATTTACCCTCCAATAATTTTAGATTTAAGAGCTTCAAGAACTTCTTCAGGTGAATGAATTACACCACCATAACGTCCAAAATGTTCAACTTTAGTTCTCTCTCTAACTGTCAATTTAACATCTTCTACCATCTGACCGGCACTCATCTCAACTGATAAGAAACCCTTAACACCTTTGATTACTAGCTCATCAATTGCTTTTTTAGGGAAAGGCCAAAGTGTTATAGGTCTTAGAATACCAACTTTAATACCTTCTTCTCTTGCAAGTTGAATTGCTTTTTGTGAAATCCTTGCACTTGAACCATATGCTACAATTATATAGTCAGCATCATCACAATCAATGAGTTCATATTGAACTTCATTAGCTTCAATGGTACGGTATTTATCCTGAAGTTTAAAATTGTGTTTCTCAAGTTTATGAGGATCCAAATCCAGTGAAGTGAGAACTCTACGCTCCTGCCCTGCTGGTTTACCATTTGTACCCCATGGATATTTTTCATTTATCTCTTTATCAGTTAATCGTGGCATTTGATCAAATAGTTCCACTTTTTCCATCATCTGCCCAATAAGACCATCAGAAACAATTAATACAGGTGTGCGATATTTAAAAGCTAGATCATATGCAACAGGCACAAAATCTGACATTTCCTGAACAGAAGCTGGTGCTAATACAGGTAGTCGATAGTCACCATGACCACCACCTTTGACCGATTGAAAATAGTCTGATTGCGCTGGTTGGATATCACCTAAACCTGGACCTCCTCGAACGATATTTGCTACAATACAAGGAATTTCTGCTCCTGCCATGTAAGACAAACCTTCTTGCATAAGGCTAATACCAGGGCTTGATGAAGAAGTCATAACCTTTTTACCAGTACCTCCACCGCCATAAAGCATATTAATAGAAGCAACCTCACTTTCAGCCTGTAATACTACCATTCCTGTTCTCTCATGGGGCTTTTCAGCCATGAGATACTCTATAACCTCAGATTGAGGTGTAATGGGGTAACCGAAATAACCATCAGTACCAGCGCGAATTGCAGCTTCAGCTAATGCTTCGTTACCTTTCATCAATCTTAATTCTCCCATTTTTCTAGTTTTTGATTGCTTATGATTATACTTTAACCCTGTAAACTGTTATTACTCCATCCGGACAAACCACAGCACAATTTGTACAACCAGTACAAGCTTCGGAATTTTCCATGTATGCGTAATGGTATCCTTTACCATTCACTTCGTTTGCTAATAGTATGACATCCGTTGGACAAGCAGGAACACAAACTCCGCATCCTTTGCACCCTTCAACATCGACTACTATTGCACCTCTGACTTTTGCCATATTATATCTGGTTAATTTGATTAAAATTTGGTCTACGAAAATACAATATAAACCTTAGTTCTAGGCGATTCTTACCCAATAATTACTATGTAACTAGTAATTTATAACCAGTATAAATATTTTATTATCCGGGAGCCCTAAAAAAGCCAATTACGGAGATAATATGAATAGCCCAATTAGAACCAATAATATAAGCTATTCGAAAGGAAATATTATTTTGATAACTCTTTTTATGATATAAGTTTATCTACTATATCATCAATAATAACATCAACATTTTTTCGTCGGTATTGCATTACCCAACGTGGATGCGGCAACGGAATAATAGAATCAAATAGCTTAAGCTCAAGGTTTAACATTTTTAAATACTCATAGTTTTTCCCTTGCCCTAAGCAATAACATTTGCGTGATGTTATGCCAAGTCCAATTTGATCTACTAGGTTTGAAATAATGGTTGGTTTAAGACATTTCATTAGCTCCTTCGAATCATAATAGTTGTAGTTTTTGTTATCTTTAACAAAACCCAATGAGCTAACCGAACCAATATAGAAATGCTTATAAAAACGGTCAGGCCCATCCATTCTATTAATCAGTTTATAAATAAACTCGGATGAAATTTCTTTTCTTTTTGGTAATTCATTATCAATACCACATTCAGATTCTAGAACAACTGGATCTGTGAATGGAATTCCTGTAATACCAGCACCAAATCTACCTGGATTTATTCCGACAATGAAAATCCTTCCTTTATCGTCGTTATAATATTTAGAATAAAACTTCTTACATATATCCATAACTCGTTTTTCACCGTAAGGATTCAAAACTTCTATTCCTTTGGGAAGATCTAATTCAATACCCAGCTTACTATAGTAGCTAATAACTCTTTCTCCAAAATTCATATTTCAAAACTAAGGTTTTTCATGGTGTCTGCAAAATTCCATGATTTTTATCATATTCAATCAGAACATTTTTTTAACTTTGGTAGTTGATATCACGACTTTTAGGGTTTATAATTCAGTTGGAGAATAAATAATGATAAAACCACCACACCAGATTCTTCTAATAATTATTTTATTCCATATCCTTTTCATCGCATTGGGTAATACAGATAAGGAATACCAAATAGATAATCGTATTATACTACAAGAAGGTTTAAGCCAGAGTAGGATCCAAACTATACTTGAGGATAGCAGAGGATTTATGTGGTTTGGAACTGCTGATGGATTAAACCGATACGATGGTTATAAGATTAAAATTTTCAGAAATATTGTTTCTGACTCAACTTCTCTTCCTAACAATTATATATCTGCTTTAATTGAAGATAGTATCGGAAATATCTGGATTGGTACCAGAAATGGGATTATTAAATTTGATCCATATACAGAAATATTCAAATCATATAAAGATGAAGATTCTGTAAGGATTTCATTGGGAGCAAATAATATTACTTCATCTGCCATTGACAATCATAATAATTTATGGTTCGGGACTAATGGTTATGGAATAATAAAGCTAAACCCTGATAATAATTCAAATGAATATTTTTTTAGTGAGCGAAATAATAAATTTAACAGTATTTCCAATCTTTATATAGATTCCAAAAACAGACTCTGGATTGGTAACTTTATCGAAACCAAAATATCCTATTTTGATATTGAAAACCAAAAAATTGTTAGTCTTAATATTAATGATCTTAATAATAAAAAATCCAATACTAACAAAGTACAAGCTGTTTATGAAGATCTAGAAAACAGAATATGGATTTCAGTAATTGATTATTATTCCGGCCAAGGAAGCTTATTCTATATGAATTCTGGAACCGACAACTTCCTTAATTACAACGATATATTTTCTAAAGAGATTAAGTATTCTTATTGGGATACTTTTAATGCAATCACCTCAATAAAAGGTGACAGCCATGGAAACATATGGTTTTCGAGCAAAATAAGTGGTGTATTCAAATTAAGATTCGGTCAGGATCCCATTGCATATTACGTAGATTCACCCATAACAGATTCTAGAATCAACTGCATTTATATTAGCAAAAAGGATATTCTTTGGATCGGGACCAATGGAAATGGTATAGAAATATCAACACCACAGAAAGCCCTTTTTAAAATTTTGAGTTCCAAATCCACCCCCGGTTTTGATGTGGAAAGCATTAGGTGTATACTGGAAGATGATCTGTATTATTGGATTGGTGGCTATTATGGAGTATCCAAGGTTTCAAAATCGACAAAAAGAGCTCAAACACTCGACAAAGCTAGTATGTATAGCATTGCTGTTAATTTGAACAACAAGGATGTTCTATGGACAGGAACTGAAGGTGGTAGTGTTAAAATTATGAATAAAGAAAATGGTGAACTGACGGACATAGAATTAAACCCATCTGATACTAACAAGAAATATATTGAAGATGTTTACTGTATGATTCAATTATCAGATACTCTTCTTTTGATTGGAACATCTACCGGTTTATATGGATATAACCCCATTAATAAAACAACGATACCTTTTCCATATAGTTTTTTAGATAATACAGCTGGTAGATATCAAGTGGCAGTCCGATCAATAAACTTTCATAATGATGACATATTGATTACATATACCCAAGGAGGCATAGGTGTTTTAAACCTTAAAGAAAGAGTTGTACTACCTTTTAAATTGACATCAAACACTAACTTGTTTGTTGATTACAATCCAATAAACAGCATATACTTTGATGATCAGAGTAATTTATGGATTGCAACAACAACAGGATTAATATCCATTAATAACAAGACTTTTGAGGCACATCATTTTACTGAAGCAGATGGGCTACCCAATAGCCATTTGTATGGTATATTACCGGATGAAAATGGAAATATTTGGATGAGCACTAATAACGGGCTTTCTTGTTATAACCCTGTGACAGGTATCTTTTCAAATTTTGATGTTAGTGATGGAATCCAAAATAATGAATTTAATACTGGTGCTTTTTTAAAATCTAGGAATGGTGATTTATTTTTTGGAGGCATTTCTGGTGTAACCTATTTTAACCCTGAAATCATTGAGCAAAATGAAATCATTCCCAAAATCGAAATCACCGGAATTAGATTTGAGAATATTTACCAGCAACTTAGCAAAGATGATATAGATAATCGCACTTTTACCATTCCACATAATGTAGAATTATTTACAATCGAATTTGCCGGTCTTAGTTTCATAAATAGTTTTAAAAATGAATATAAATATAGAATTCGTGAGATCAGTGATCAATGGATAGACCTTGAAAATGAGCACTATATCTCATTCAATAACTTATCTAATGGCAAATACACATTGGAAATACTAGCATGCAATAATCATGGTTTTTGGATTCAGAAACCCTTTGTTTGCACTATCAAAATCATTCCTAAGTTTTATGAGTCAAATATTTTTAGGTGGTTAATGACCTTCATTCTATTTCTTGCAATATTAATTTTTATTAGGCTCAGATTAAAACGAATTACATCACAGAAAAACAAATTACAAGTATTAGTGGATGAGCAAACTTCCCAGTTAAGAGAAACTAATAATATCCTTAGGGAGGAGGTTTCAAAACATTCTGAAACTACTAAAGAACTTCTAAAGACAATTAAGACAAAGGATAAGTTCCTATCAATAATTGCCCATGATATAATTGGTCCTCTTGGTGTTATTCAGGGGTTCTCAGATTTGTTAATAGAGAATAAATTAGGTTTCACGGAAAGTGAAAGAAATAGTTTTCATAAAACTATCAATATCACAGTAAAACAGCTCTCAGCTTTGCTATCAAATCTTCTACAATGGTCACGACTTCAGAGCAAGTCAATAACACCTGCAATTGGTAAGGTTAGTATTTTGGAAACAACTAACGAGGTTGTTTCTCTTCTAGGTGGGAACTTAGATGATAAAAAAATTAAGTTGATAGTAAACATTGACAAAGAATCCTATGGATTTGCAGATAAGAATATGCTTCAAACTATCCTTAGAAATCTAATTTCTAATGCAATAAAATTCACCAATGATGGAGGGATAATAACGCTAAATTCTACTCAGCATAATGAATATATTGAGATTAGTATCAATGACACAGGTAAAGGAATGAGTCATGAAGAAATCGAAAATATATTGAATTCAGATATTAATTTTACAACAAAAGGTACTAAGAATGAATCTGGAACAGGCCTTGGGTTAAATCTTGTAAATGAGTTCATTATTATGAATGGAGGGAAATTAAGAGTGGATAGTAAATTAAATTCAGGATCTACTTTTTATTTTACCTTACCCTCTAAACCAATTGGTTATGACAAAGTATGACGAGAACGAATTAGATAAGATTCTTCTTAACAAAGACTCGAAGAGAAAAATAATAAATGAGCCTGGAGACTCTGATTGGGGGCAAACAATTATTCCTGGGTGCAATGAAACAGCTAATAAAACATCTCAAGGACTTAGATTAATGCTAATGGCCAGTTACAAATTGGGTTTTTTACTAGTTAAAACCCTAATAGAATTTGAAAAAAGGCATCCTGATAAATTAAATATCATTGGATTAATTACTGATGATCCTGTTAGTCCTCATGCTAAAATATCAATGAAACGTAGAATTTGGAGATTATTTGATGATAAAGAGAAACTTGATATTGAAGATGCCATTATAGAAGTAGCTTTATCAAACGGAATACCATGCTTTACCGGTAATGTTAAAACTGAATATGCTAGAAAATTGATAAAAAAATGGAATCCTGATGCAATTCAAGTTTGTGTATTTGGACAAATTATTGATTCACCAATCATTGACTTCCCAAAACTAGGTATTTACAATTATCATCCTGCTGATTTAGCTCACCAACTGGGAGCTGGTCCTCAGCCATTTCAAGATCTGATTAATAGGGATGCAAAGACTTCTCTATTTACAATTCATCAACTTACCGTTGAACTTGATTCTGGTCCTGTACTTGGTCAATCACCTACAATAAACGTAAGGTTTAAAAATGGTGAAATATCTCATGATCTACTTGTGCTTGAAGATAAAATGACCGAACCATTAGATTTTATGGCTGTTATTCTTACAGACCAACTGGCTATTAACCTTTCAACAAATCAAATTAAAGCCATTGAAAAGCTCAATTTTGCAGAATATTTTTCCGAAGAGCAGAAAAAAGAATTATTGGAACCAATAAACTTTAATAAATCCAGTGAAGGTCTTCCTGATATATCAAAGTTTACCTTAAATTTACTCGACAAAATATAATAATATGAAGATATTATTTAACAGTAAATTTTTACTGCATAACAGCTTATGTGAAGGTGAAGGTGCATACAGAATTGAGAAATTTAAGGGTAAGTATGAAGAATCAGATGCAATAGGAGAGCAATACATTTCGCTAGTGCATGCTCATGAATATAAAAACTCAATACTTAATGCTTGTAATAATGAGGACACCATAGCAGAAGTTGAACTAAATAAGGATAGCTGGGAAGCTGCGATTTCTGCAATTGGGCTGTCCATAGAAGCAAGTAAAGATGGTGATTTTGCTGTTGTAAGACCTCCAGGACATCATGCAAAAAGGGATAAAGCTGCCGGATTTTGCTTTTTCAACAATATAGCAATTGCTACTCAAAAACTTGTGAATGAAGGTAAAAGGGTGTTTATTTTTGATTTTGATGGCCACCATGGAGATGGCACTCAGTCAATATTCTATGAGAGTGATCAGGTATTATTTTGTTCTATTCACCAATTATGGGCTTATCCTTATACCGGATTTGCAGAAGAAACCGGAAGTGGTAAAGGTAAAGGCTATAATTTAAACTTGCCCTTAATATCAGGAGCAAACGATATGGCTTTTTATGATAAGCTAAACCTAGCAATTAAAGCAGGAAGAGAATTTAACCCCGACATAGTAGCCGTATCAGCTGGATTTGATGCATATGAGGACGATAAAATACTATCTCTCAAATATTCCCAAAAAGCATTCTATGAGTGCGGACTGAGACTAAGAAGAGCATTTCCAAATATTTTTGGAGTTCTTGAAGGTGGATATCATGATGACCTAATGGAATGCGTTGAAGCATTCGTTGAAGGTATTAATATTGGTGCAAGGCCACGAAAAAACCTATTTGATACTGATATGTCAGTGGGTTAATTATTCTACTGGATGATCTTTGTGAAACTGTGCTAGTCTTGCTTCTAGATCTGGCATTTGTTCATGTTTTATCAATGATGTACAAGCACGAATCCCTTCAATTCTTTCACTTCCAGTTATTAATAGAGAAATAGCACTAACTCCATAATATATCATCTCATCCAATAACTCTTCAGCTGTCATTCCAGGATATGAGTATGTGAAATAAAATCCATGGGCAATTGGCTGATCAATATCAGTGTGGTAAACAATATCAAATCCATTATCCGTAAATAGCTTCTTCATGATTTTAGCCTTCTTACCATAATCTTTTACTTCTTCAACAAAGTTCAGATCACCATCATTTGCAGCCTTTAACATTGCTTTCAATGCATATTGAGCTGAATGAGAAGTCCCCGAGCTCAAAGGATACATTGTCCCAAACACCATGGCATACCCAAATTCATCGGAAGGATAATGTTCAAGCAGATTCTCATAGCGACTTTTAAACAAATTATCTGAGATCACCATCATTCCAATCCGCTCCCCCGCATAACTAAAAGCTTTTGAGCTGGAAATAAAATGAATATAGTTATCAGTATACTTTGCCACAGTAGGTTGATATGGAGCAACTCCCGGTTGTGAATAATCTTTTCGAAAATCCATACCAAAATAAGCAAGGTCTTCCATTATTACCACATTGTACTTAGTAGCTAACTCTCCAATTATTTTTAATTCATCTTCTGTAAAGCAAATCCATGATGGATTATTAGGATTTGAATATAGAACAGAATGAATTTTCCCCGTTTTAAAATAGGCTTCTAGTTTTTCTCTAAGTGCTTCTCCCCTATAATTATATACATCAAAGCTTTCAAATTTCAAACCAAGTACACGGTGTTGCATTTTATGAACAGGAAAACCAGGATCAATAAATAAAGTTGTATCTCTTTCTTGAAACAACCTGCTTAGCATCAGGAATGCTGCAAAACTACCTTGCATTGAACCAACTGTTGGAATACATCCTTCTTCTTTAACATCAATATCCATAAATAACTTCGCAAACCTTGATATCTCTTCCTTCAATGGTTTAATACCCTGAATATCTGGATAAACAGCTGCCACACCATTCTTTAGAGCTTCAATTTGACCGTTAACACCAATATCTGAGGGAGGAAGCCCAGGA
>CALCGQ010000230.1 GCA_937901015.1 uncultured Bacteroidota bacterium
GTAATAAACCTTCATATAATGAGTCTTTTCCAATTTGGGGAAAATTACTTTATGAGTACCCGGTTAATTACAATGATATTGTTGTTGAATTTCACTTATATATTGATAAGAATCCTCATGAGAAGTCACCGATTATCAGATATGTAAAAGACTGGTTGCGAGCTGTATCACCATATGTTCAGAATGATGGGACAATAGTTTTACCTAATACTGAGCAATATTATCAGAATTTACATAGATCACAGTCTAGCTCCTTAATAAATATTGATATTAATACTAGATCGAATTCAAACTGGTCGTTTTGGGGACCTAAGGAAACTTATTGGCTTAATGAATCAGGAAGTCCTACAGCACCCGGTTCCTGTCCGTGGCAGGTTAATGTATATTCTTTCGATGTTTCTTCATCCAATGAAAATGTACTTTATTGTGGGACAGAAACAGGTTTTGTAAACAAGACTATTGACAAGGGAATTACATGGGAATTATCCGCTCCCGGTTATTTCTATGGAGGTGGCGTTACTGCAGTTGCAATACATCCTTTTTATGATGATATAGCATATGTATCTGCAGGAAACCAAATACATAAAACCAATGATGGGGGGGCAACATGGGAACCCTTATTGCAACCAGGACAGTTATTCCAGACGAATAGGATGAAGATTAATCCATTGGATCCGGATCATATCGTTGCAGCTGGGAATAACGGTGTGTATGTATCTACCGATGGAGGAATAAACTGGAATCAGGGATTGATTAAACCTTCGTATGATGTGGAATTTAAAGCTGATAATGGTAATATGGTTTATGCGATTTCTAAGGATAATGGTAACTTTATGGTTTATACATCGGGTGATGGAGGGCAAACATTTATCCCACAACTCGACTT
Source organism: uncultured Bacteroidota bacterium (assembly GCA_937901015.1). Taxonomy (GTDB): domain Bacteria; phylum Bacteroidota; class Bacteroidia; order Bacteroidales; family F082. Next base: position 887 of record CALCGQ010000230.1, read on the forward strand.
CCCAACAGGAATAACTGACCAAAGTGGAGGGCTGTTAGCAGTTACTCCCGACAATCCTAATCTTATGCTTGCAGTAATGCTTAGTTCCAACAATACGCCGTATTTATATGAGGGAAACCTAGTTGGTGCTTCATGGCAATGGAATTTACTGGCAACAGGTCAAACGGCAAATTTTCCCATGAATAATGGTCAAGGATATTTTGATCTGGTACTTGAAATATCTCCATTGGATGAAGACATTATCTTCTCAGGAACTACCACATTGTTTAAATCGAGTAATGCAGGTCAGCAATTTATTGCCATCGGTGGATATACCGGGAATTTTGCAATACATCCTGATATTCAGGATATGAAGTTATTGGCAAATGGAGAAACTTGGGTTAGTACCGATGGTGGATTTTCTATAACAACTGATAATTTTACTAGTACCGACAATTATTTTTCTCGTAATAATGGACTCGTGGGTTCCGACATGTGGGGATTTGATCAGGGTTGGAACGAAGATATATGTGTTGGTGGCAGATATCACAATGGAAATACTGCAATCGCAGATTTTTATCAACCAAAAGCCTTACGTATGGGCGGTGCAGAATCACCAACAGGTTGGGTGAAACAGGGTCTTAGTCGGCATGTTGCATTTAATGATTTGGGCAATGGTTGGATCTTACCTGAAACTGCTGAAGGTCAGCCCGAGGGAAGATTTATATTTAGTAAGTATCCAAATATGGATGAGTATGGTGGGAGACGAGGTAATTTGGTTTTTCATCCCAACTATTATAGTACTATTTTTCTTGGTGAAGGAAATTCAATATGGAAAAGCAACGATGGTGGAGTTTCATACGATATGCTGAATGATTTTAATGATAGAGTAAGATATCTCCAAATTAGTTATAGTAACCCAGATGTACTGTATGCCGATGTAGTTAATAAGGGACTTCACAAAAGTGAAGATGGTGGCTATTCCTGGGTATTGAAATCCTCTTTGACAAATGGACTTAATGGAACAAACTATTGGAAAGGGAAAACATTCATTGCCATATCTCCCTATGATGAAAATACAATCTATGCTTGTCTGACGAATGGAACATGGTCTGCTGATATTGGCAAGGTTTTTAAATCAAATGATGGTGGAGATACTTGGGATGATTGGTCAGGTAGTGTAAGTGAATACACAAAATGCATTGTTCTCCAACCAACGGATGATGGTGTAGACCTCGCTTACTTGTTTACAAATGCCAGAGATGGTCAAACAGCGAAGGTTTATTACCGAAAAGATGGTATGGATGACTGGGAGTTATTTAATGATGAGTATCCAGCTGCCAACTATGTAAATCTTGCTCTTCCTTTTTACCGTGATAGTAAATTGCGTGTTGCTGGAAATGGAGGAGTATGGGAATCACCTTTTCAGGAAGAGGAATTTACTCCGATTATTAATCCATGGCTTGATAAATCCTTTGTTAACTGTATGACTGACACTCTCCAATTCGAAGATCATTCAATTATTAACCATGATGGTGTAAGCTGGAATTGGGAAATTATCCCCGAGCCAGTGTATATTGATGATCCTAATATTAGGAATCCAAGAATTGTACTTGGCGAGCCCGGAGATTATAGTGTAAATTTTACTGTTACTAAAAATGGTGTTGTTTATACTAAATATCTTGAAAATGCCATTACTGCAACCACATGTCCGTCCATTGATGATTGCAGCAACCCCGCAGAAATACCAAAGGATGACTGGGAATTGATATATGTTGACAGCGAAGAAGTTAACTATCCTGGACTTGCAACAATGGCCTTTGACAATTATCCATCAACCATTTGGCATACCAGATGGAGCACAGGGTCTGATCCTTATCCACATGAAATTCAAGTGGATCTTGGTTCAAGCTATAGATTGTATGAATTTACTTTATTGAACAGGCAGAATGGTTCAAATGGACGTATAAAGGACTATGAATTATATATTAGTGAAGATAGTTTAGATTGGGGGGAACCAGTTAGTGTTGGTGAATTTGATAATACCGGAGCTCCTCAAAGTATTGACTTTGGGGATGGCATAATTGGTAATTATTTTCGATTGGTCGGATTATCGGAAGTAAATGGAAATGAGTGGTCGTCGGCTGCCGAATTGAGTTTTGTGGGTTGTACAGATATCACATATGATGTGCGTCAGAACCCAGAATATGAAAAACTTGTGGCATTTCCTGTTCCAACAGGTGGCATAATAAACGTTTCTTTACCTGGTAGTAAAAGTTATAATTATCAAGTTATGACAATGGAGGGGAGAATCATGGAATCAGGAAGCTTTGTTGAGCTAGGCTCGGTTAAATTATTTGATTTAAATCCATATGGAAATGGTGTTTATATTATACAACTCAGAGATAATAATGGTATAGTCTATAGGGTAAAGGTTATGAAGCAATAGTACCTATATAGAATATATCTAAATAATAATTACATTTGCGTCGAAAAGCTACCATCTGATTTGTTATTGATATCAATATCAAATCGATTAAAATCTCAAGCCAAATTTTTTAATAATAGTATTGCTATGCTTATCTGCCCCTTGTTGAGGCTGAAAAGTGTATGCGAGTATATTTCTGTCATTAAGCTTAGTACATATATATTAACAACAGAATCAATGAAAAAAACACTACTCTTTTGCCTTATTGCTATTTTAACGATCAATTTATCAGCACAAAATGAGGTTATCTTACGCTTTGATCATAAAGTTGGAGAAGATCAACTGGCCTTCAATGTTCAGTATACTGAAACAGAACAAGGATATGACTTTACTATTACCAGGTTAACCTATTATATTTCAGAAATTGAAATTACTCATGATGGTGGTCAAACCACAATGATAGATGATACATGGTTGTTAGTTCATGCTCCGGATGACAAGGATTTTAGCTTAGGTGAGCATAATATTACAGCTGTGGAAGGTATTAAATACTGGATTGGTATTGATACAGCTCATAATCATTTAGATCCTGCACAATATGCATTGGATCACCCACTTGCACTTCAGGATCCTTCGATGCATTGGGGATGGGCATCTGGTTATCGTTTTATTGCACTTGATGGCATGTCGGGTGATAATATGGATACTGAATATCAGCTACATGGAATTGGTGATGCAAATTATTTTGATGTTGAACTTGAGTTGTTATCAGTAATTGAGGATGGTAAAGTTATTATACCAATTGTTGCCGACTATATGAGGTTGTATAGAAATATCGATGTTACCACAGGTCCACTTGAGCATAGTGAGCTAGGGCTCCCTGTTATTCTTCTTGAAAACATGTCAGAAATTGTATTCTCTCCATTTGCATATTCTGATATTAACGACAATTCTTTTGATGGAACATTTAATCTCGGTCCAAATCCAGTAATAGATGGTTCTCTTAGTGTAAAACTTAATCTTGTTTCAGGAAATGATTATAATATGATCGTAACAGATATACTCGGACGTGAAATTATCAATACTGATTTTGATTCAGGTAATCAAACTGTTAACTTGGAATTTGACCATGAAGGTATCTATATTGTAGCGTTGTTGCAAAATGGTGTGCCGGTAATTACTGAGAAAGTAATAGTAAATCAATAATCTAACTACAACATACTAATGTTCCGTTCCATATTGGGAATAATTGCTTTTATTTTGGTTATATCCTGCCAAAAGGATGATATTGTAGTTATACCTGATAAGCTTCTTCCAATTTTGAATATTCCTGTGGGTTTTCCAACCCCTGAGTTTCCTGAGGATAATGAATTTACCGAAGAAAGATGGAGGCTTGGGAAAAAGTTATTTTTTGATCCAATTATGTCTTTGGACGAATCAATTAGTTGTGCTTCATGCCATTTACCTGCATTTGCTTTTAGCGATACTGTGGCTCTTAGTCCAGGAGTAAACAATGCTCCGGGAGTACGGAATTCACCATCCTTGGCAAATGTTGTTTATCAACCATATTATATAAGAGACGGTGGTGTTCCAACTTTGGAAATGCAAGTACTGGTTCCTATTCAGGAACATAATGAGTTTAACTTTAATATTCTGAGAATAGTTGACAGACTAAAAGTTGATACATCATACACACGCATGAGCTTGGAAACATATGAAAGAGAGCCTGACCCATTTGTAATTACCCGTGCATTGGCAACATTTGAACGGTCGTTGATTAGTGGAAATAGCAGATATGACCAATACGCATTTCAAGGTAATAAGGATGTATTAAGTGAACAAGAAATTCGGGGTATGGATTTGTTTTTTGGGAATAGAACCAATTGTATTCAATGTCATCAAGGATTTAATTTCACCAACTATTCATTCGAAAATAATGGACTCTATATTGATTATAGTGACCCTGGCAGATATAGATTAACACATGATGAATATGACCTGGCCCGATTCAAAGTACCAACATTGCGCAATGTTGAGATAACTGCACCATATATGCATGATGGATCTCTTGAAAGTTTGGAAGAGGTTGTAACCCATTATAATTCTGGAGGTAAAAATCATCAAAATAAGAACGAGGTAATCAAGCCACTGGGGCTTTCGGAACAAGAAGTGGCAGATATCGTTTCCTTTTTATTTACATTGACTGATACGGAGTTTATTAATAACCCACATTTCGCTGAGGATAGGGGTCAATGAGGCAATGAGGCAATGATTGAATGATACAATGAGACAATGAGTCAATGAGACAATGAGACAATGAGTGAATGAGTGAATGGGTGAATTTGTGAAACGGTGAAACTGTGAATACCATACCCTGTCTGGCGGAATAACCCATATCCAAACTACCGAAGATCGTCATTGCGATGAGCGAAGCGAAGAAGCAATCTCAGCCGTTAATCCATTACTAATTATCAGATAACCTGTAATTTGTGAATTTGTAAATTTGTGAAACTGTGAATGAGTTAATGATTGAATGAGTCATGCTAAAATGATGAAATGCTGAATTAAATGCTATAATCAGCAAATAAATTTTTGTCCTTCTGAGCGGAGCGAAGAATCTCACAATGGGGAATGGCTATGGTCGAAAAGTTGTAAATCATTTAGATATAGGAACTATGATACTTGATTTTTGATGTTTGATTTTGCGTAAATCAAACATCAAGCATCCTATATCGTACATCAAATATCCTTTTTCATATTCCAATTATTCCAATTCGATTTTCATTGTCCAAGCGTGCAAACAAGGAATATCATTAATGGTTAGTTTTGGTATTTCAATTCTGACCTTATTATCATTAACTGTCCAGACAATATCGCCATCCCATCCCAATAAACTTATATCTACTATCATATCCTCATTATTGAAGTCAAACTCAAGTGCATCATCCCACGATGTAAATATGCAGTAGAGGTTATTGCCTTTTGTTGTGTAGTATATTGTTTGATTCTGATATTCAACTCTTGGTATGGAATACCTTCTTGTCCCATAAATTGCTTCTCCTGATACACTCAACCAACTTCCTATATCCAATAAACGTTCCTGCATTACAACCGGGATTCTTCCATCAGCTGTTGGCCCAACATTGAGCAAGAGATTACCTCCTCGACTAACGATATCAACTAATTCCAGAATTAACTCCTTTGAAGATGAATAGTCTTCAGCATTTTCAGCCCTGTTGAATCCATATGATCCACCAATACCACGACTTTCTTCCCATGGTTTGTTAAAACTATCAGCGTCGGCATCTTTATATTCACTGGAGTAATAATCACCGTGTTTGCCAGTCATACCTTTGAACCATCTGTCGTTCACTACAACTTCATCTTTACAAGGAGACTCATTGTATAACCATGATAAAAATTCCTTGGTTTTCCAGAAATTATCATCATAAACCCACTCACCTGCATCGCTGAAAATTATGGATGGTTTATAATTTGATACCAGCTCTTTTAGCTGAGGTAACAAAACTTCATCCCGATAAATTTCAGGTTCAAGACCATATTTTTCTACGAATTCATTCCTAATATAATATTCTGACTTATCAATTTTTCTAGGAATACTCTCCCAGTCGGGGATGGAATAATAGAACCCCATTTTTAAACCTGTATTCGTTACTGAGTTGCTTAGTTCTCCTAGTAAATCTCTTTCCGGACCAATGTCACCAGCATTCCAGTTTTTCTTGTGCTTATTTTTTGTTGGCCACAAACAATAACCATCATGATGCTTTGACGTAAGCACAACATACTTTGCACCTGATTTCTTAAATAATGCTGCCCATTGATCAGGGTTAAATAACTCTGCTTTGAACAGTGGTGCGAAATCTCTATATTCAAAATCTTCACCATAATTCTGGCGATGAAATTCCCAACCACCATTTTCCTTATTATCCATTACTCTGGCATAATACCATTCGGCATAGGAAGCATATCTGGCGGATTCAACTTTTCTCCAGGCGGGTACAGAATATACACCCCAGTGGATAAATATTCCGAATTTTGCATTTCCAAACCATGTTGGAATTGGTCTACTGTCAATTGATTCCCATGTATTCGAATAATTTTGAGTATATGAGTTCACTGAAATTGAAGCGCAAAATATAATCGTGAAAAAGATATTTTTCGTCATTTTATACCAATTGGTTAATTTCAAAAGGTAAATATAATCATTGTTAGTTGGAAATGATCCCACATATTAACTTATCTGTTTTGGCTTGAAATGCTATTGATAGTCTGGTAGTTGTTAAAAACAAGTAGTTAGGTTGAGAAGATAAATTTTTTTGTAATTTGTATAGGAAGTATGGATATGTGTCGACTGACACTGCAAAGAAACTGGTAGACAGGCAAGAGAACTAGCTATGGAAATAATCATTAAAAAATGTATAGCTCAATTATAAAAAGGTTTGGGAATAATTAATATGGATAGAGGATTATTATTAGAAAATATTCCTAATTTTAGTACGTAACATACAAATGATAGAAATGAGTGTTATAGGCTAAAAGTATTAATGATATAGTATCAAATAAACTCTATTTCTTTGTTACTACTGAGCCATCAGGAAGTTTTGAAAACCTACCCAAAGATTTATCATGAACAGGATCTGATGAATTCCAAGGCCAGCCACCAAACTGTGTTCGTTGATATTCTTGCATCGTTTTTTGGAGTTCTCCTTTTGTGGTAGCAACAAAAGGGCCATATTGTACCAATGGTTCTTTTATGGGGCGCCCTTGCAAGAATAAAAAATATCCTTCTACTGAGCCATTTATTATTTGTGTTTCTTTTTTCGGATCAAGTTCAACAAGGTAGTTTTCTTGGATTTCTGTTTCTCCAATATTGAATGAGTCTCCTTTATAAAAATATAATGATCGTGTTACTTCATCATCCATAGCAGGAACACTAAAAGCGGCATTACTATCCATTTTCATAGTCCATATCTGAACATTATTATTGGGATCTGCAGCCCATGAATCTGGTGTTGGAGATATAGCTTGTTGACCGTTGTATGTCCCAGCTATCAGGTTTATATTAATGTTCCTGTTATTATTATCTTTTATTATTAATCTAGGAATATCCTCGCTCCAAAGCATCTTATAGTGTGGGTCAGCTTTTTTGCTTTTATGGGGTAAGTTCATCCATAACTGAAAAATCTCAAAAGGGTTTGAATCTTCATTTAGTAATGGGAACATTTCAGCATG
>CALCGQ010000231.1 GCA_937901015.1 uncultured Bacteroidota bacterium
GGGGCTCCACCATGAGAATACATGCCAAAATCCTAGCCCACTACTTTTTGTGCATTTTTTAAACTGAAAATGGATTCTCATACTGAGAATCCTTAAATTTAGTTTATTTAACTATCAAGTATGGTTTTTTATAAATATAGTAATTTCTATGGAAATAAACAAATGAATAATTACTACTTTATTTTACTGACTGAATCACGATAAATACACTGAGGATTAATAACAAATCTTTTAATCTCTACATCTTTTTCAATAATCCTTTTTAATATTCTTCTTAGTGCCATTTTTGCCATGTCTTGCCTATCTACTCTCACAGTGGTAAGTTTCGGAACTGAATAATCGCTATAATACAAATCATCAAATCCAACAACAGAAATATCATTTGGTACTTTATATCCTAGTTTTTTTAATTCATCTATCAACATGTATGCAGCATGATCATTATTACATACATAAGCTGTAGGTAAGTTGTTTGGAAATTTGATTTTAATAAAATTTTGTTCCTCATCTCTGTCCTTCATCAGATAAGATGAATTCAATTCAATATTGTTTTCTAGCAATGCCTTAACATACCCTAAATATCTATCTTGGATACTGGTAGTAGTTTTTATGTTTCCTAAAAATCCTATATTTTTATGTCCATAGTCAATTAAGTGGGAGGTGATTTCATAACTCGCTTGATAATTATTACTAATAATAGAATCTGCCTTTACACCTCTATAATAGAAATCCATTAATAAAATAGGAATATCTAACTCAATTAAATATTTTACAAATTCTCTTCGTAACTGTCCCATTATGATCAAAGCATCCACGTTCCCAGATTCTAAGATATAAGGAAGTTTTAAACTTTCTTGGTCTGAATCACTTACAACATTTAATAATAGTTGAAGATTATACATGTTTGAATCTTCTGTTAGAGTTTTATATATTTTAGTATAAAAACTCTCATCTTTTTCTAAAAAAATTGAGGAAGTTAGAACACCAACCATAAATCTTTTAGCAGAAATATAATTGTAACCTAAATCATTAGCTGTTTTAAGTACATTTTCTCTCATTGAAACACTTATATCATTACTGTTATTAAAAGCTTTTGATACCGTAACTTTTGAAACATTTAATTTATTTGCTATATCTTGCATACTGACTTTTTTCATATTTTTTCTCCTTAGAGGAAGTACTAATAATATTCCCTATTTCATATATTATAACATATTTTTATGGTATAGAAAACACATGACGATTAGTTAAAATAATAAACCCAATCAAACAGTAATCAGCTTTGATATGAGTAATAAACTGATGCAATAAAGATGAACACAAATAAGAAAACAAATACAAAATTAATGATTGATATTTTCACCCATATTCCGTTCATCGTTGACCGAAGCTTATAATTAATAAAACTAAGAGGAAGTGCTATTATTACTAAGGAGAATGTGAAATACATTAAGAAATAATCTCCCCATAGGCCACCATTCTCTTGAATATGCATTGAAAACATCATAAATATATACATGTTTACCAAAGCGTATATTGGAGATAAAATTGTAAATATAAATAAAGATTTAATTGACTGCCTATTCATATTAACTCCTTTCGATAATATACCTATTATGACACTTATAGCTATTGCAAATGATAAATAGAAAACTCATAAGGTTCCACGTTATTGCTTCCTATCTTGAGGGAGGAAAAAAGTAACACTCCCTCTTTATTTATTGATTTATTTTGGGTATTTCCTAAATTCATTATACATAATAATTGTTCACCATTATGTTCCCTTATAATTGTAATTACATCTTGATGATTTATAATACTAACATAATCTCCATATTGCATTACTAAATTACTATTTCTTAATTTTATGAGTGATTTATAAAAAGAGAACATTGATGATTTATCAGAAATCTGGTGCTCAACATCAATTGAATTTCCCTCATTCCCAATCCAGGGAGTTCCAACACTAAAACCATAATTCTTCTTATCTCTGTCCCATTGCATCGGAGTTCTTGATTTGTCTCTGTTTGTATTATTTACTAACTTTAAAGAGAGTTCTTCATTCTTATTAAGTTTATATAGAACATCATATTTTGTTAATGCTCTAATATCTTTAATATCGTATAATGATTTGGAAATATAATCTGTCATTCCAATCTCATCCCCTTGATAGATGAAAGGAATGCCTTTTGCAAACAGCATCAATCCTGCTAAAACTTTTGCCAAATCATGGTTGTTATCACATAATCTACTAATATAACGGGAAGTATCATGACTAGTAAAAAATAAAGTTGGATAATCTATTGCTTTGTTAGTCTCTTTTAGAATTTCAGCAAGTTTATAAGTTTCAATTTTATTAATGCTTCCAATATTAAAGTTGAGGACAGCATCTAGCAAATCATCTCCAATATATTTATTTAGAGTGGATAAGTCTTCAGAACCTATTTCTCCTAAAAGAAATATATTATCCCATTTTTTTGTAAATGAGACTATTTCCTTAATAGTATTTAGTATTCCATCTTGATTCATATCATATATATGTTCTTGTTCCTTATTTTCGTTCTGAGTATTATCATATTTAAATAACCCCATATTTACTTTTAGAAAATTAATTACATCAAACCTAATACCATCAATTTTCTTGTTTAGCCAAAAACTAATAACTTTAAACATCTCTTTTTTAACCTTTGGATTACTCCAATTCAAACACACTTGTTCTTTTGAAAAAGCGTGATAATAATACTCGTCAGTTTGATTATCGTATTCCCAAGAAGTACCTGTAAAAAATGACTCCCAGTTATTAGGTATTTTTTTATTCCAAATATAATAATCTCTATAAGGATTAGCTAATGATTTTCTACTCTCTACAAACCATTTATGTTTGTCTGAAGTGTGATTTAAAACTAAATCAACAATTACTTTAATTCCTCTTTTATGAGCTTCATTGATTAGTTTATCAAAATCATCCATACAACCATATTCTTCATCTATTTTATAATAATCTTCAACATCATATCCTCCATCTACTTTCGGGGATTTGTAAAAAGGCGTTATCCATATTCCACCAATCCCTAAATCACTTAAGTAATCTAATTTGTTAATGATACCTTTAAGATCACCAATCCCATTACCACTAGAATCTTGAAAAGATGGTAAATATATCTCGTAGAATACAATTTCTTTATACCACATAGAATCATCTCTTTTCTTAGTGAATATTTTTTAAAGAAGATAAGTACCAAATATTTAATATATTTAGTACTTATTCATGATGTAACATGTATTTGTTAATATTATGAAATGCGTAATTTTATACTATCTTTTATTAATCCAAAAAGGATCTATTATTTCCCCTGATTGTACCTCTACATCACTTACTCCAACATATAGAGTTGATCTTCCATTATAATGAGAAACTAACCCACCACTGAATAATACATCAGTCAAGTCATCCCTTTTACTTGGTCCTGGAAGATATTTACTTCTTTCAGCTATTATCTTCACTTCTGAATGCTTGTAAGTAATCGGATTAATAGTAAAAGTAATTGGATAATAATGCCTTATTTTCCCTCTACTAAAACTAGCAAGGTGACCTAATACTCCTATATCTCCGTTTGAAAGAAGTATAGCTTCATTTGCTCCACCCCAATATCTTTTTTTGAATAAATCAAGTAGATTTGCATTTGAAATAACATCTTCATTTAGCTCAAGTAGATTTTTTATTACTGTAAATCCAATTTTCCCTCTTCCACCTTTTTTACCTTGTGGTCTTGTGAAAACACCAATTTCATGGTTTTTTAATTCCACAAGTCGAATATCCTTCATACCCATTGGTCCTGAAGTTAATTCCTTTAGAGCATTTAAATCTTTCCCATAATAAAACTTAGTTTTCCACCAAAGTTTCTTCGCATTTTTTGGATGAGGAAATACTTCAGTTCCACCAAAAACATATATTCCATTTATTAGAGAGATAAAAGGATCTTGAAGTTTATATCTTGGAATCTCAGTTACAACAGAAAACGAACCATCCTCTTGTTCACTGAAAAAGACAGCTTCAGAAGATTCACTATCTCTTTTTTCAACTCGTCCAATTATAATATTCTTTCCTTTATACTCAAAGGGGGCTGTAGGATTATATACATCATATCCATCAACACCATTGAAAATAACTCTCTTTGTATTTATAGGTTGTGAAAGTTTATTGTATTGTTCAAGCATTTCTTTGCATGAATTCTTTTTCATTGTAAAATACTCCTTAATCATCAATTAATCAATTTCAAGTGCTTTATATAGATTCTGCAAGTCTATCTCAGCTAATGCGATATATTTATCTGCAGCTCCATAATATATTTTAACCTTATTTCCTTCAATTATCAATCCACAAGTAAAAACAACACTATCAAAGAATCCTTTTAATTCATAACTCTCTTCAGGTTCTAAAATAGGTTCTTTAGTTTTTGCGATAAGTTTTGTTGGGTCATCTAATTCAGTTATGAATGCTCCCAAACAATATCTATCATTTTTATCTGCTGCATGATAGATATGAATCCAACCCTTTTCTGTTTTGAATGAGGGAGCTCCACCTCCTATACGGCCACTTTCCCATCCAATATCAGTAGTTCCCATAAAATGGTTATGATTTCCCCAATTAATTAAATCAGGTGATGTGGCTGTCCATATATTTGGACTCCCAATCGATTTGGGAACAGGACGATGATAAGCATAGTATAATCCATTTATTTTTTCAGGAAAAATTGTAACATCTTTATTTTCAGGAGGAAAAATAACTCCTAGTCTTTCATATGTTTTAAAGTCAAATGTTTTAGCTAATACAGTGCATGCACCATATTGAGATACTCCAGTATAATTAATATAAAAAACATTGCCAATTTTTGTAATTCTAGGATCCTCAATCCCCCATGTTTCGTATTTTTGACTGGGGAAAATGAAAGCTTTATCTTCAATACTGAAGTTTATTCCATCTTTACTTCTTCCAATTCTTAAATGACTTAGTGAAGTCAAATACTTGGTTTTTTTATTTCCGTTTTCATCTTTAGTACTTATACTTCTTGAATCAGAAAAATCATATTCTTCTGCATCGGTCTTGGTATTAAAAGTTTTGATAACTAAAGAGTGATGTTTACCATTATTCTCTATCACAGGGACACTTAAATCATAGCCATTTTTAACCTTTAAACTCTCAGCTACTCTTAAAAGAAGTAGAATATCATCATCATATTTTACAACCCCAGCATTAAATACACTATCTACTTTAAAATCAGTAAATAGTGGTTTAATATCCATTGGTTTAATAAGTGGGTTCGAGGTATGTCTTGTCAATTTTATTGTCATATGTAAAACCTCTATTCATATTTATGAAATTTATCCTTTTATACCAGACATCTTGATTCCATCAACGAAATATTTCTGTGCGAATAAGAATGCAAGTATTATAGGAAGTAGTGCCATTAATGAAGCTGCCATTAATGCATTATATGGAGTTTGTCCTCCGGTTATAGAACTAAAAGAAGCAAGTCCTAATTGAACAGTGAACTTATCACTAGAATTAATATATATTAGTTGTCCAAGTAAGTCGTTCCATGTTCCCATGAAAGACCATAGACCCATGGTGATTAAAGCAGGTTTTGACATTGGAACATATATCTTCCAAAAAACTTGCCAACTACTTGCACCATCAATGTATGCGGACTCCTCTAATGCTTTTGGGAATGTACTATAGTACATCCTTAAGAAGAATATAAAGGTAACAGTACCAAAATACGATGGAATAATCAGTGGTAAGTAACTATCTGAAAATCCTAGTTTTGCCCAGAAAATGTATGTAGGAATCATTGTAACTTCATATGGCATCATCATTAAAGATAACAATACTATGAACAGTACTTTTTTTCCTGGGAACTCAAATCTAGCAAATCCGAAAGCTACAAGGGCTGATACAAATATTTCTCCACCTAAACGTCCAAATACTATAACAAAAGTATTGAAGAAATATTTGAACATTGGAATGATATCTAATGCTTCCTTATAACTTCCAAATTGAATTGAAGTAGGAAATAATTCAGGAGGAGTTGTAAATATTTGTTCTAACTCCTTCACAGATGTTGATATCATCCAAATAAATGGTAACATCATCCAAAATACCCCAGACAGAAGGATTACATGAACAAGTAATTTATATCTCTCATCTCTACGACCGAGTTTTTTTATTTTCTTAATGATTTTATCTTTAATCATATTCACCCATCTACCCTTCGTGCATCCATTTTTTTGATGTGTAATTAATAAACAACGTTAAGCCGAGTAATATTACAAATAGTATCCAAGCAAGAGCTGTAGCGTATCCCATACGATAATATGTAAAGGCATTATTATACAGATGAACCATAAAAAAGTCTCCTTCTCTTCCAGCACCACCAATGATGTAAGCATCTGTAAATTTTCTAAATGCAGCAATTGTACCCATAATTAAATTATAATAAAAAATTGGTGTCATTAATGGGATTGTGACTTTGAAAAGTTTTCCCCAAAAGCCAGCTCCATCAATTTCTGCAGCTTCGTATAGAGAAGTTGAGATATCTTTCAAACCTACTAAGTATGTTAGAATTCCACCACCTGCACCCCATATTGCAATCAATAAATAAGAAGGCAGAACATAGTTTGGATCTCCTAACCAGTTAGGTCCTTGTATTCCTACAAAACCAAGTACTCCATTTGCAATTCCGTAATTAGGATTCAAAATCCATTTCCAAATAACAGCAACTGCAACACCAGAGACAACAGCCGGCATATAATAGATTGTTCTATAAAACGAGACAAATTTTATCTTTGAATTCAGTAAAAATGCCATTGAAAATGCAGTTAGAATTCCTAGAGGAACCGCTAATGCTGCAAATTTTACGGTTACTTTTAGTGATTGCCAAAATAACTCATCTTTGAAAATATCAACATAATTTTGAAACCCAATAAATTCTGCTTTACCCAAAATTGGCCAATCAGTCAATGATATGTAAGCTGCAAAAAGCATTGGGAAAAGAATAAAAATTACGATACCTGCTAACCATGGTGAAAGAAACTTTAGCCCAGTCCATTTATTGTTCATAATAAACCTCTCTTCTACTTATATTTGTTACTTTTTTCAATAATCCGTTCATAATCCCAGGAGGGAAAACGGGATAGTTATATCCCGTCTAATGAAAAAATTATATTATCTACTTAAAATAGTATTAATTCTATCTTCTAATGTTTGTGCTACTGATACTGGATCAAATGAAGCTGGATCCATTAATATTGGTTCAAATAGGAATCCCCATACATCAATTTCATTGTAAGCTGTATGATAATTTCCTCCACGAGCATCTTTTAATGCTTCCATAATTGTTGGTTTTGAAGCTATTTTTGAACCATCTAACATTGTATCTATAAAATCAATTCCATTTTTTATTGGAGGAGTAACTTTCCATTCGAAGAATTTTAGAGTCATTGCTTCCATTGCTTTATAAGCTAGCTCAGGATCTGAAGTAGAAGCACTCATTACAGTTGAAGCTGTCCAGTTGAATGAATGATGTTTACCATCAACACCCTCAGGTACTAATCCATAACCAAAGTCGTCTACAGTAAAACCTGTTAATCCTCTTAATTCAAAGTCATCTGCTGCACCAGCCATAATCATAGCGATGTTACCATTTAACCATGATTCAGAGAACCCTTGGTCCCAAACTGTACTTACATCAGGAGTGATTCCTGACATTAGTAAATCTTTAGCTAATTGCATACCTGCAATTGATTCAGTTGAATTAATAGCTGATTCAAAATTACTGTCTAAAACGTCTCCGCCTTCAGCCCAAAGGTACATTTCTACTGGAGGCCAACCACCAGTAATCCAACCATAAGTATCAGCAGTGCAGATACCAGTTCCAACATTCGGATGATTCACATCTCCATTTGGAAATTCCAAAGCAATATCCTTAAATTCTGCCCAATCCCAATCTGTACCTAATACTCCACCAGTTGCACTAGGTAAATCAACACCACAATCAGTGAATATTTTCTGATTAAAGTAAGTTATAACAGGATTCGCAATCCATGGAAGACCATATAAGTCGTCATCATACTTAGCGGTTTGTAAAATGTTCGCATAGAAATTGCTTGCTTCTAAATCAGTTGTTTCAGTAGCTGCATTTAAATCAGTAATGTCATATAAAGCACCCATTTCTGCAAATGCATAAATGTTATCTTGTGATAACCAAACTAAATCTGCAAGTTGTCCACCCGCAACTTGTGTAGATAATTTTTGAGTATAGTTGTCAGGTATAGATTCAACTACTATAGTGAATTCACCATCTGCTTCTTCGTTAACTACATCTACAATTGCTTGAAATTCTTCAAGTTCTTTTCCACCTGCCCAAATAGCAAATCTAATAGTTCCTTCATCTTCATTTTTACATGCAGATAATCCAAGAACCGTTACAAAGAGCAATGTTAAAATTAATAATCTTTTCATATTTTTTCTTTTCTCCTTTTTGTTACTTTATTTTTGTCTTCTGTAACTTTACAATATCATATGTGATAATATTTGTCAAACGTTTTCATAATATAATGGATATCCAAATATTTTTTTTAATCATACACATTTTAAAATTCATACTGTTTGCTTTCGAAATTGATATTGGGCCAGTTTAACCGCTCCAATTGAAGGACACATATCATTTTCGTGAATAATAAAATTTTGATTATATTCAAGATTAACTGAAAAGTTTTCTTCACTTACTCGTTTACTTTCATCAATGTATATTTCCGGTAAAGTATAACTGTTATCAATAATATAGTGTAATTCAAGTTCATCCATATCAACTTCAGTAGCCTTTGTCGGCATCTTAGCAAAGCCTTCAAAGTTATTAATCATCACACAAAATAAAGGTCCTGAATATCTACTTTTGATTATCTTTACAGTATTTTTGAGTGGAACTTTACCTGCGATGGGACTTTTACCAGCTTCAACTATTTTATCATCTACAATTGCTATACCATCAGGAGTTCTTGAAATATTGATGTCACTTGATTTTTTCTTATATAAAAGGTCATGTGTATCACTTAAAGCTAGTTCTTGATCTGAGATCACCGTAATTGAAAAGGTTGAACCATCAGTATATGTGT
>CALCGQ010000232.1 GCA_937901015.1 uncultured Bacteroidota bacterium
AAATTCCTAAATCACAAGTTGTCAGGTAGTTAATTCTTAACTTAATGACATTGTCTAGCCGGACTGGCTTTTACTTTTTTGCTACGGTTCAAAACCCGCCGGGTTTTTTCCAACCCGTCGGGTTTACTCTCCAGAAATATGCTATCATTTCGGAAACAACCCTAGGGAGAGACGACAAAACTCCTGATAATGTGGGTATTGCATAGGGGATTCCTCCTCCTCCTTCGTCGTTCGGAATGACAGCTTGGTACTCAAGAGAGTAAATCTCCCTACAGGGATGGCGGATTTAACGAATTAAACGAATTTTCGTTTTTCGCAATGCGAAAAACTAATCTGCTAAATCCGTTAAATCCGATGATGATTCTCCCCATTCCTGGGCGTAGTTTGCAACTACGCCCTTATATCAAATCAATTTCAATTAATGATTCCATTTCAGCATAATTCCTTGCACTGCTGTATAAGTAATCCCCCCTCATGCTGAGCCATGCGAAGCATCTCATTCCCTTTTACAAACACAATAAAATGAGATCCTTCATTCCGTAAACTCCATTCAGGAGGACAAAATGGTTCAATGGTAAATACGACTAAAACAAGCCAACAGTTTCCCCCCATCCCCCAATTCCGGTTAGTTTAGATCGAAATGGGCGAAAACATCATACTAAGTACCCTAATAATGTATATGACAACCAGATATTATACTAATATTGCAAATGGAAAGGAAAAATCTCATGAGCAAACATAATAAAACCAAACAAGAACTCATTCTTGAGCTTGAGGAGTTGAAACAAAAATACGATTCACTCGAGAGAGTGTATCTTTCTGATATAGAAAGTCACAAAAAAATAGACAAAGAATTTTTCCATCAACAAGCGGAAGAATTACTTAGCAAAAAAACCGAGGATTCAGGATT
Organism: uncultured Bacteroidota bacterium; assembly: GCA_937901015.1. Classification (GTDB taxonomy): domain Bacteria; phylum Bacteroidota; class Bacteroidia; order Bacteroidales; family F082. The sequence continues at coordinate 911 of CALCGQ010000232.1, forward strand.
CAAAATACCTGAAAGCGATATTTTAAAGCTTAATCATGAGCTGCAGACGCATCAGGTGGAGCTGGAACTGCAGAATGAAGAACTCCTCCGGGTTACTAGTAGCTTGCAACAGAACGAATCGCAATACAAATCGCTGTTCGCAAATAATCATTCGGTGATGCTCCTGATAGATCCAGAAACCGGCGAAATTAAAGATGCAAACGTTGCTGCTTGCTTTTACTATGGTTGGTCGCACGGGGAATTATGCAAAAAAAATATTTCTGACATCAACACCTTGTCATCTGATGAATTGGCAAAAGAATTACAAAGAGCAAAAGCAGAAAAACGCAAACATTTCTTTTTTAAACACTGTCTGGCTAATGGCGAAGTACGCGATGTAGAAATCTATTCAGGCCCGATTCATTATGGTGGCACAACTTTACTATATTCCCTTGTTCACGATATCACCGACCGAAAAATAGCAGAAGAAAAACTTCACGAAAGCGAAGAGAAATATTCAAAAGCATTTCAAACTTCTCCTTATGCCATTGGCATAACTCGCTTAAGCGATGGTAAATTCCTAGAAGTTAACGATGCCTTTACAACAATTTCAGGCTATAGCCGCGAAGAAATTTTAGCCAACACCGTTGGACCTGACTTCTGGGTCAATCCAGAGGACCGAAATGAGATGACCAAGCTGCTGGCTGAAGGCAATGAAGTATCTGGTAAAGAATATCAGTTCAGAAATAAAAGTGGGGGAATCATTACCGGAATTTTTTCTGCACAAATCATTTCTCTCGAAAACGAACCCTATATGCTGTCAAGCATCAACGATATTTCGGCACATAAAATGGCCGAAGATGCCCAGCATGAGAGTAATGCTTTGTACAAAGCCATCATCCATGCATCACCCGATAATATCACCATTACTGATTTAGAAGGAAAGGTTCTTTTTTCATCACCCAAAGCACTCGAAATGTTTGGTTTCGAAAACATGGACCAATTAATAAACCATCATTTAATCGAGTTTATTGTTCCCGAAGACAGGGAGCGTGCCCAATCTGAAATAATCAAAATGCATCAAGGTAATGATAGTGGTGCGGCAAGTTACAGAGCCAAAAAGGCTGACGATACCATCATCGATATTGATGTGAATGGGGAGTTTATCAGGGATGAAAACGGAACGCCCACAAGGATGATTTTTATTGTCCGCGATATTACGGAGCGAAAAAAGACAGAAAAAGCCTTGCAGTTAAGCGAGGAGAAATACCGTTCTATTTTCGAAACCATGCTCGACGTTTATTATGAGGCCGGTTTAGATGGAAAAGTAATAGACATTAGCCCATCCATCGAAATCATATCCAAAGGGCAATACACCCGCAATGAACTAATTGGCAAACAGATTGCCGAAGTTTATTCAGATTTTGAAGACCAGGAAGCATTCCTCTCTGAAATATCCAAGTCAGGAAAAGTCATTGATTATGAACTCTTGCTAAAGAACAAAGACGGGTTAAATATACAGGTTTCAATTTCCGCAGGACTGATTCTCGATAAAAAAGGCCATCCAGTAAAAATTGCTGGAACCATGCGCGATATTACAGAGCGAAAACAAACACAGGAAGCCCTTATTAAAAATAAAATACGGCTTCAGCAAATGGCTGAACAAAGCGGGACCGTTATTTGGGAAATCGATAGTACAGGAATGTACACCTATGTAAGTCCTGTTTCGAAACAAGTTTGGGATTATTCACCGGAAGAACTGGTAGGAAAAAAACATTTTTACGATCTTCATCCAAAAGAAGGACGCGAAGAATTCAAACTTATTGCGCTCCAGGCCATTTCAAAGAAAGAAATATTTAAAGAGTTCCCTAATCAGGTGCTCACTAAATCGAACAAACTTATTTGGGTTTCCACCAACGGAGTTCCTATCCTCGACCATGAAGGAAACTTAATAGGCTATCGAGGTGCAGATTACGATATTACCGATAGGAAACTGGCGGAGAACGCATTGAATGATAAAAACAATCTTTTAACAAACCTGATTGTTAACATGCAGGAAGGTATTTTGCTTGAAGATGCAGATCGGAAAATAGCATTGACCAATCAACTGTTTTGCAACATGTTTAGCATTCCGGCTCCACCTGAAGTAATGATTGGGGCCGATTGTACCAGTTCGGCAGAGGAGAGTAAACACTTCTTTAAAAATCCGGATAAATTTATTGCGGATATCAATTTGATTTTGACAAACAAAAAAGCCGTGTTTAACGACGCGCTTGAACTGGTTGATGGACGGCATTTCCAACGGGATTATATTCCAACTTATTTGGAGAATCAATACAGCGGCCATTTATGGAAATACCGCGATATTACCGAACTGAAAAATGCAGAAGCAAGCTTGAAAAAACTCTCTCATGCCATTGAACAAAGTCCGGTAATGACCTATATCACTGGAATTTCTGGTATGATAGAATATGTGAATCCAAAAATGCTTGAAATAACCGGCTATTCAGAGAAGGAGTTGCTGGGACAGAATCCACGGATATTTGGTTCAGGTGAAAGACCAAAAGAAGAATACAAAGAACTTTGGCAAACCATTACAAGTGGTAAGGAATGGAAGGGTGAATTTCACAATAAAAAGAAAAATAGAGAATTATATTGGGTTTCGTCATCCATATCGGCTGTATCTGATGATAGCGGAAATATCACCCATTTTCTGGCTATTCAGGAAGATATTACCAATCGAAAACAAGCCGAAGAAAATATCAAAGAGCAAAATGATAGATTAAAAGGGATTATTAGTGCCATGCCCGACTTGATTTTCGCAATTGACAAAGAAGGAACATATACGGAGTTCTTTTACGCCAACCCGTTGCTACTAAAAATTCCCAAAGAGGATATAATAGGTACTAACCTGACCGATTTTTTTGGCATAGAAAAAGCCGACGATTATCTACAGCATATTCATGAGTGTATTCGTGATCAAAAGCTAATAACCTATGAATATGAAGTGTTTGAGGACAATAGGCTAAACTATTTTGAAGCCCGCATTGCGCCTTACGGGAAGGATAAAATACTGTCGGTTGTTAGAAATGTAACTGTTAATAAAGAAAAAGATTTAGAAGTTAAAAAGCTTTCATTGGCTGTAAGCCAGAGTCCTGTTACTATTGTAATTACCGATACCGAAGGTAATATTGAATATGCGAATCCGGCCTTTGAGCTGGCAACCGGCTACAGCCTTGAAGAGGTAATGGGCAAAAATCCGCGGATGCTAAAATCAGGAAAAACGGATGAGGCCATTTACAAGGATTTGTGGAAGACTATCTCCAACGGAAAAGAGTGGCATGGCGAGTGGATAAACAAAAAGAAAAACGGTGAATTTTACTGGGAGGATGTTTCCATTACACCCGTTTATGGAGAAAATAAAAAAATTACCAATTACCTAGCCATAAAACAGGATATTACTCAACGTAAGCAATCCGAAAAGGAAATTCTGGAATTAAATGCAAGCCTGGAACAAAAAGTGAAAGATCGGACCGCTGAGTTTAAAGAAGCATTAAACAGGCTTAATAAAATTGCCAACCTTTTGCCGGGCATGGTCTATCAGTACCTGTTGCGCCCCGATGGCACTTCTTGTTTTCCCTATTCCAGTGAAGGGATAAATGATATTTACAGGGTAAACCCACAGGAAGTTGCCGATGATGCTTCTCCTGTTTTTGCCAATCTTCATCCCGACGATTTTGATGGAGTTGTTGAATCCATACAAGCGTCAGCAAGTAATTTGGAAGTTTGGAAAGATGAATACAGGGTAAAATTTGACGATGGAACCATTCGCTGGCTTTTTGGTAATGCCACGCCACAGAAAGAAGCCGATGGGTCGATACTCTGGCATGGTTTTATCACAGATGTTACTGAACGTAAACAGGTTGAAGAAGAACTGGCTGTTGAAAAACAACGTTTAGCTTCAATACTTGAAGGTACCAATGTTGGCACTTGGGAGTGGAATGTACAAACAGGTAGTACTACTTTCAACGAAAGGTGGGCGGATATCATTGGTTACACATTAGAAGAAATTTCGCCGGTAAGTATCGAAACCTGGATAAAATTTGCCCACCCTGACGATTTAAAAGTTTCCGGAGAATTGCTTGAGCAGCACTTTAAAGGTGAGTTGGATTATTATTCGTTCGAATCCAGAATGAAGCACAAGGATGGCAGCTGGATTTGGATACTTGACCGGGGCAAAGTGCATGAATGGGATGCCGATGGAAAGCCAATGCTGATGTCAGGAACACATCAGGATATTACCACGCGCAAACAAGCAGAAGCTGAAATTGAAGAAAGTAAGGAAAGACACCGTGGATTAAGCGAAGCCGCTTTCGATTCAATTTTCTTCTCGGAAAAAGGCATTTGCGTTGAGCAAAATTTGATGGCTGAAAAAGTGTTTGGTTATACCACCGAAGAAGCAATTGGCAGATATGGAACCGATTGGATTATACCTGAACATCGGAAAATAGTTATGGATAATATGATGGCCGGAGCCGAAGAACCTTATGAAGTAACTGCATTAAGAAAAGACGGAACAACTTTCCCCTGTATGTTAAGTGGGAAAATGATGAATTATAAAGGAAGGAATGTTCGCGTAACCTCATTAAACGATATTACCGAACTGAAATTAGCCGAAGAAGAATTGAAGTGGAATCAATCACTTCTGAATTATATGTCAAATTCATCGCCACTGGGCCTTTTGGTTGTTGACAACCGCAATGATGATATTCTGTATTTTAATCATCGTTTTTGCGAAATATGGGAAATACAAGCTATCGAGGAACAAATGCAACGTGGCGAATTCAAAAATAACGATATTATTCCCTATTGTCTGCCGGTGCTGACCGATGTTCCGGCTTTTGCCGAATCGTGCGAACCATTGCAGTACGAAGATAACCGCATAGTGCTTGAAGATGAAATATCATTTACCGAAAATCGCACAGTCAGGCGGTTTTCAACACAGATTCGAGGCGAAAATGATGAGTATTATGGTCGGTTCTATATTTTCGAGAACATTTCTGAACGCAAACTGGCTGAAGCGGAAATTCTGAAAGCTAAAAATGAAGCAGAAAATGCCAATCGTGCCAAAAGCGAATTCCTATCACGCATGAGCCATGAACTGCGAACCCCGTTGAATTCAATATTAGGTTTTGCTCAACTTATGGAAATGAGTGACCTAATACCATCACACAAAAAGAGGTTAAACCATATTTTGAGCAATGGTAAACATTTGCTTAAATTGATTAACGAAGTACTCGATATTGCGGGTATTGAATCAGGAAAACAGATGATGAATATAGAACCTGTTCTGTTGATCGATATGATTAATCAGGCTATGGATGTTATTCAGGGTGCAGCACATAAAAGAGGTGTGACAATTGAACTTGTGGATGCACCTTCCAACAACTTTTTTGTAATGGCCGACAAGCTTCGGTTAAAGCAGGTATTACTTAATTTAATGTCAAACGCTGTAAAATACAATGATGAAAAGGGACTCGTGAAAATTAAAACGGAGTTGCAACCATTAGATGCATCCGGGAATGCCATGGTCAGGCTTTCAATAAGCGATACAGGTATTGGGATTAACCCCGATAATATCAGTAAACTCTTTCAATCTTTCGAGCGGATTGGAGCCGACAAAACCGAAATCGAAGGTACGGGCCTTGGCTTGATGCTAGTGAGAAAATTTGCGGAAGCGATGGGTGGTGCTGTTGGAGTTGAGAGCAAGCCCGACGTTGGAAGTACCTTTTGGGTTGATTTGCCACAAACTGAAAATAAGGATAACGTAAAAATAAAGATAGAAGGAGTTGAGGAAGGGGCGGCAATACAGGAGGATGCAAAGGTTGCTACTATTCTGTATATCGAGGATAATCTTTCGAACATCGAACTGGTTGAGGAAATATTAGCGGATCACCGACCGTCAATACAATTGGTAACCTCCATTTACGGTGGAAAAACCATCAAACTAGCCAAAGAGTATCTACCCAAATTAATTTTGCTCGATCTGAACTTGCCTGATATGAAGGGCGATGAAGTATTGAAAAAGCTATTGGCCGATTCGGTTACAAAAACAATACCCGTAATTATGGTTAGTGCCAATGCAATACCAAGCCAAATTAAGAAGTTGATGAAAATAGGAGCAGTAAATTATTTAACTAAACCGCTCGATATTATTCAATTTCTAAAAAATGTTGATCAATATACTGAAATTTAACTTTAAAAAATATGATACATTCACCCTTACGAAACGCAAAGATCCTAATAGTTGACGACAAACAATCGAATGTTGATCTGCTGAAAGACCTCTTGGAAGATACAGGATATATGCATATTAAATCCATTACCGACCCCCGGCTGGTTGTTGGGTTATTTGAAGCCTTTAAACCCGATTTGATACTGCTTGATTTGATGATGCCTCACCTAAATGGTTTTGAAGTGATGGATCAGCTAAAAGCTTTAATACCAAAAGAAACATACTTCCCCATACTTGTGCTCACAGCTGATATGTCGGCAGAAGCAAAACTTAAGGCGCTTTCAGGCGGGGCAAAAGATTTTCTTTCAAAGCCCTTCGATATGTATGAAGTCCGTATTCGAATAGAAAACCTGCTCCAGACCCGTTACCTACATCAATTGCTCGAAAACCAGAATCAGGTTTTAGATGAAAAAGTCAAGGAAAGGACAAAAGAACTGGAATTATCAAACAAGGAATTAATTATTTCCAGAGATAAGGCCCAGGAAAGCAATCGTTTAAAAACGGCATTCCTGAATACCATTTCACATGAAATTCGAACCCCACTTAACGGCATACTGGGTTTTGCGTCTTTCATCATAGAACCTGATATTTCACAAGAAGATAAGGAAGAGTATCTCAATGATTTAAATGTAAGTAGTGCAAGGCTTATAAATACCGTTACAGACATTATGGATATGTCGATGATTATTTCAGGCAATATGCAGTTAAAAGCAACTTCAGTTGATGTTTCAACTGTATTACATAACCTGCTCGACGAATTCAGTACATCATGTGCTACAAAAAATCTCGAACTTATATTGGAACATCCTACTTTACCACCATATGTCAATTTGATAACAGATGAGTCCTTATTAACTAATGCCTTATCACATTTGTTAAACAATGCATTGAAGTTTACACCCAGTGGCACCATCACCTTTGGTTGCGAGCTAAAAGGCGGACAACTGGAATTTTATGTGAAAGACACCGGCATTGGAATTGCTGCTGATGAACAACAACGTATACTTGATGTTTTCATGCAGGAAACCTATTCCGATTCCCGATTCCATGAAGGTAATGGCCTTGGATTGAGTATTGCATTAGGTTTGGTTAATTTATTGGGTGGTAAGCTCCACCTTGTATCAGAAAAACAAGTAGGAACCTCTGTTTTCATATCTTTGCTAGCCAAAAGCCAATAATCGGCATAATGTAAATTTGTGCTGTTTTCCCACACTTAACCCTAACCTAATAATTCATGCGTTTATTTTTTGCCCTAATCAAGGCGTCGAAGTTTGCAGCTGTATTTGTATACTGCAAATACTTCGCAACGACGAGTAGGGTAAAAAAGAAATACACCTTTGGTAAAAATTGAAATGTTTTATTTTGCTAAAATAATGTTATAGTATATTGTTATTCAACTAAGGATACACATAATTTCAATTTTTATGAATTAATCAGGATAAAGTACCATAAAAATAAATGGAGGTACATCTTATACTTTTTCGCCTCTGTTGACGACAACATCATATTTTTTCATTTTTCGGATAAGTGAATCGCGGGTGATACCCAACTCATCAGCAGTGGCCTGCTGAACGTATTTGCACTTTTTGAGCGCTTTCCTGATCAAGGCAATCTCTGTGTTTTTCAAATTTAATGATTCATTGTTTTCACCCGGTAGCATGCGTTGACGTTTTAAAGGGAAATCATTAATACCAAGCAGATTACCTTTGCACAGGATAATGGCTCTTTCGGTCATGTTTCTTAATTCCCTTATGTTTCCAGGGAAATCATATTTCTCCAGTACATCAAAAACCTTTTTCTGAATATTGATTTCCGGTTTATTAAATTTCACTTTATAGTCGTTTAAAAAAAAGCTAAGTAAGGGTTTAATGTCCATGGGTCTTTCCCTGAGCGGAGGGATATGTATATGTAAGGTGTTAAGCCTGTGCAGCAGGTCAATGTCATTAAGTTAAGAGATATCACATATTTTTATACTGATAATGGTACCTGC
>CALCGQ010000233.1 GCA_937901015.1 uncultured Bacteroidota bacterium
AACATTGGATTAATATTTGCTAAAAAGGAAACCACTGCTGGATTTGAAACTGTTTTGATGGAAAGAAAGAAAAATAATGTCCCAACCATTTCAAGCATTGCTATTGCTGATAAAGCCCGTATGGATCGCTTTGATAAGTCTTTAAACTTCGAGTGTTTACCCTTAATAAAAATGTAAATAAGATTCCAAATGATTCCCAACCCAAACCAGTATAATCCAAACTGAGCTAGATGTACTTCATTTAGAGCCGCTTTACTGAAAATATATACATTACTAACCGCCAAAGCTGCTCCAACAGCAAGGCCAATTCCCTTTAAATTATTATTGAGTTTTAACAAAGTTTACTTTTTGTTTTTAAGATCTCTTATTATATTCTTAAAGTCTTTAATATCATTTTTATCAGGTAACCAATCTTTAAACTTGGTTCCTGTTTCTTTTTGAAATAGAAAATATTGATAAATTACACTTGAAATATAACTCACCGATGCCGTGGCTGCTGCACCTATGTATCCAAATACAGGTATCAGAATTAGTGCTAGAATGATTGTTATAATAAATCCAATGGTATTTGCCCATAAACTAACAACAGGTCTACCAATACCGCCAAAATAATGACTGAATATTGTGTTTATGGAAAGTCCTATTACACCCGGACTTAATGCCATTATAACATACTTAAGGTCATGGAACTCTTTACTGAAAATTAAGGAATATACGTTTGTTGGTATTAGCAATAATACCAATACTGCAAGTGACGTCAACACCACAGAAAACTTCATCAACTTGATAGTGATAATTATAGCAAACCGCTTGTCATTAGAATTTGATATCTCTGAGAATTGAACCAATGATATACTTTGTCCGATCAACCTTAATCCTTCAGTAAGCTGTGTTCCTGCACCATAGATACCCACTGAAGACAAACCTGTGAATGACTTCAAAAAGTAAAATCCAATTCTCTTATTTGCAATATGAAGGATATTTGCAAGCTGAGTAACAACACCAAACTTGAATACTTTTTTTTGAACTCCCAATACCCCATGCATATTGAAGTTCCTTATTTTTATAACAACTGCAATTAAGCTGAGAACAAATCCAGAAGAATAGGCAAAGTATACGGATATTACCCATGATTCAATTGAGTTATCACTTACAATATATAGCCTATATATCAATACAGATATAAGTGTTAGTATTTGAATTGTAAAAATCACATTATAAATACCGATTCTCTTATGACCAAGCAACAAGTTATAATTGGTTAACATCATGGCGTTGATTAAGGCAAGAGATAGAATATCTGATTCATAACCAACAGGAATCAGCAGATTATAGATTTGAGGGAAAAAACTTCCCAAAAAGGAAAAAATAGACCAGCTGAAAAGTATTACAATTGCAATCCATAAATAGGAGGGAACAAGTAGTTTAATGGTATCGGTCCGGGAACTAAAATAAATAATTGAACTTCCAGCTATCAAGTCAACCGCAAGCTGTATAATGGTAATGGCGATAATAATAATCATTATCAAGCCAAACCCCTCACTACCAACATTGTTGGTCAAGATAATAAGAATTGCCAAATTAATAATGGCATTTAGAATTCTTGTACCTGTTGTACCAAGGATATTTTTAATCATATGGAAAGCAAAAGTATGAAATATCATCCACCTATTATAGTAGATATATTTCCTTATCGATTCGAGAAAAAATATAGTTATTGGATTAACTAATAATTATCCGAATTATTACTTTTCAAAGAATATCCAAGGTGGGATCGAGATATAGGCTTCTAAGTTTAACTAAAATACAAGGAACTTTCTCGTTATTGATCTGTTATTATTGAACCGGATCTTCAATAGTTTTATACCTGTTTCAAGTCTATCAATGCTTATACTTAGGTTATTCATTCCAGGTTTTAATTCTACAGAAGAGGATGTTAGAAGTCTTCCTTGGAGATCTACTATATCCAAATATACCTGATCTTTTTCATTGGAAACCAAATCAATACTGGCAATATCAATAATAGGATTTGGATAAATATCACTTACATAACTTAGGTTTTCTGGTAATTCTTCATCAAAACCAAGAATTATCTGATCACTCTTTACCATAAAATTCACATTGTCAAAAACAGGAGTTTCATTGGTGATTATAAAGGTTTTGGCCGACATTTTCTTTCCTATTATTTCACAGAGAATCTTGTAGGTTCCATTTCCAAGGTCAGAGAATTCATAAACACCCTGTAAGTTACTAATTGTGGATGAAACACATTTATTATTATCATTAAGTAACAGTACAAGGACATCATTTGCTGGAATTATATTAAAACTTTTATCTTCGAAAATGATGTTTCCGCTTATTCTACCCAGTCCATTATTGTAAGTTTCCAGCTCAATTAAATTAATATCCTGATTATATAAATTATTTTCAAGATGCACTATCGATGAATTTTCCCAGTGATATACATCACCATAATACGTTGAAATATGAGTATTAATATAATTGGATTCATTATCGATGCTTGTATATATGTAATAGTCTTTCTCCAACAAAGGAAAGAAGAAATAATAACCAAGATCGTCAATATCCGAACTACCCTCGTAAGTTAAGTTTTCAGCTAAAATACTGTATGCATGAGCTGAGCCATTATCCAACTTTGAGGTGCTGGCAAACACATTACCACCCAACACAAGATCAGGTAAAGTGATTATGGCCTGAACTGTATTTGATGGATCCGATTCACAAACAATAATACTATCTGTATCCTCATAAACCGCAGTTACATAGTAGTTATAAGTCCCTGCATCCAAGCCTAGGTCAAAATAATTAGTATCAGTAACGATTGAAGTATTTATCATTATATAATCTCTGTAAATATTATACCCAGCCAAAACTGGCAAGGGTGGAGAATAATTTCCGAGCTCTAATCCGAAGATTATTTCATTCTGCACTAAACCACCTAAGGTAACTGTTGTATCCACAATTCCTTCTTGAATAAATAATCCACCAGCTAAACCACCTGAAGCTTCAGGAATTAGACTGTTTATGTCAATAACAATTCCTGTTTCAGTCATATCAGGCAAAGTAAACTGCACTAATTCTGAACCACTATTCCCCTGACAAAACCCCCAAAGATAGGGTCCTCCAGCGGACACATTATCATAAGCAAAACCATAAATACTTATAATATCACTATTTAATGTCAAAGTATCAACTATGGCTCTATTTACCCTGTCAATTACAATAATATCTGTATCCCAATTATTTGTATAAAATACATCAAGGTCAGAATCATAGCCCAATGCCCTTGCTCCTTGATCTTCAGGCACAGGGATTACATCAACAACTGTTTCTGTGTTAAAATCAAGGATATACACTCCAGAGTTACCTGTAACAGTAGATGCGTAATAATACCCATCTGTATCACAGTAGACAAGGTTTCTAAGTTGGTCAACTCCAGGAATTAATATGGTATCCATGAAGTTACCTGCTAAATCATATTTATAAATAAATACATCATTCCAAGCTGTTGAATAAATGAATTCGCCATCACATGCAACTCCTGCCTCTCCATTATTATGAAATGTTTCCCATGAGAATTGAACATCAAGATATTCTCTTGTCCTATTTGCAGTTTGGATTTCGTTATGGTACGGTGAAGATTCTGAATATTCAGAAATATTATTAGCAGGAAAACTAACCATGTCTTTTGATGTAACATACTCTGGATCATTCCATGTTAGTTTAACATCAAACTGTGAAACATCTGAAGTTAGTCCTGTGGGAGGATTGCATTCTGTTTGTGAAAATGCATTCACAAAGGAAAATAATAGCGCAAGGGCAAGAGTTGTTGTTTTCATGTTTATGAAATTATAGATTCTATTACTATAGGTCTTATGATTTTCCATTTGGTTGTATTGATCAAAAATTAAAATATAATCCAGCTCTAATATTTAGAGATACTGACTGTTTATCAATGTTTTTGTAGATACCCATTGGGTAGTAATTCAAATTTGGCTCAAAACGAAGAGTCATACTTCTATTAAGATTCCAGTTAATTCCCATTCCAACTTCAAAGTTGTAAAACTGAGATCTGCGTCCAACACTCACATTATCAACGTTTCCAATTGTACTACTTTCATGAAATAGATTTGGCACTTCTGATTTTCTAGATACCTCGAAATAATAGTTCCCACCAAGACTTATATCCATACACAGACTTCTCTTGTCATAGAATATATATCCAAATTTTAAAGGGATGTTTGCGTAAATATAGTTTTGTTTAAGAAATGCAGTGGAATTATATTGTACTGAATCCCAAACCTCTACGGTAGTTGTGAAATACTCAGTTTGTCCTGTTATAGGATCAAAATGAATGGAGTCCACATATTCATATGTATCCACCATCTCGTTTGTTTTGTAGTCATATGCAAAAGTTGATTTATCAGAGGATGCAGAGAATCCAATACCGGCTTCAAACCATAAACGATTACGAGTAAACCTTGTCCTTATATCACCTCCTGCCCAGTATTGAATCTTTGTATCAGGTACATCGTCATTAATTATAAACAATTGATAAACAGGCAGTATTCCTAAATGTATGCTATTCTCAACCCTGTTAAAGTCACAATAATCAAAATTTGGTATTTCCGATTTACTATTGTTCGAGTTGAGATTAATTTGAACATCTTCTTTAGCTAATAATGATGTACATTTCTTAGGAAATAGTTTATTTGTATAGATCGCCGTATGTTTTTTCTGAAGTCCTGAATTATTTGAAAAGTCAAAATTAGTCACCTCGTTTTCATCACTTTCTGATATTAATACAGGCTGAATCAATTCAGTAAATTTGGGCTCATTATTTACTTCATCAACGATTATTATAGTCTGTTGTGGTGTATCTTCTTTCTCTGTTATAATTGCCATATTTGATTTGTTACTACCAGCTTTATTATATAAAGCATTATCGATATTACTCGCATCAATAAGCTTATCGTCTGATCGTTGCATATAATTATTACCTATGAATAACCCACTCAATAAAAGTAATGCGACTGAGGCATACCTAACTATCCTATTGGTAGTTATATTCCCAGAACTCAAGCCTTTTTCAATTCCTGCCCATGCTGATTCGGGTGCAATATGAACGGGCATTTTATTTATTGGGAGATTAACAAGTCCCGATTCAACTTCATCCCAAAGTGATACAGGAACATTGTGTAAAGGCAGATCGCTTATGGCATCACGTAGTATATGTCTATTAATCTCTTTCATTAATTTGATAATCCTGCTAAGATGTTTTTTAAATACTTTTTTGCGTGAAATAATTGAGATTTGGATGTACCTACACTAATATGTAAAATTTCAGCCACCTCTTTATGCTTATATCCCTCAACTTCAACAAGTAGAAAAATAGCTCTATATCCATCTGGTAATAACATTATTGCCTTTTCTAAATGTTCTCCGCTCATGGGCTCTTCCCATGCAACATAATCAACATTCTCAGGAATTTCTCCAAAAACAAACCTTTTTTGTTTATTCAGAATTTTAATGGAAGTATGAACAACAATGGTTTTTATCCAGGTACCTAGTGTTGATCTGAACTGAAATTGATTTAGTTGTTTGAAAACATATATAAATGATTCCTGTAATGCATCACTTGCCAATGAATAATCTCCAAGAATACGATATGCTGAACTATACATAGCATTACAGTACGCATCGTATAACTCTTTTTGAGCTTTTCGATCGTTACTTAGGCATTTCTCTACCAAAGTTTGTTCCTTAACTTTTTTAGTAGTTGTGTCCAGTTGTTCCTTGTTGCAAAGTAATTATATAATAAAGGGCCTTTTTTTTCAATTATGGTTGCATGACTAGCTCAATTTTTTAGTTTTTTTTCATCGAAATATAATGAATCATAAATTTAACTAATTAATACCAAATCAGTGTACTTCACGTTTCTATTGTGACTAATAAAAGTATATGTTTTTTTTATTAATAGTTAGGTATTATACTTTTTTATTTAGATGCGTATATTTGCCCATTCTTAATAATACCAAATGAAGCTATCAATCGTAATTGTTAATTACAACGTTGAGTATTTTCTCGATCAATGTCTTAATTCTGTCCGAAAAGCGATGGAAAATATTGATGGTGAGATCTTTGTGGTTGACAATGATTCAATTGATGGCTCAAATCAAATGGTTGAAAGCAAATACCCCGAGGTTACATTGATCGCAAATAAAAAGAATGTTGGGTTCTCTACCGCTAACAATCAGGCCATTAAGATATCAAAAGGGGAATACGTACTTCTGCTAAATCCGGATACTGTTGTAGAGCACAATACATTTGAGAAGTGTATTAAATTCATGGATGACAATCCTGATGCAGGAGCATTGGGTGTGAAAATGTTAGATGGATCTGGTAAGTTCCTTCCTGAATCGAAACGTGGGTTACCAACACCTTCAACCAGTTTTTATAAGATGTTTGGATTAAGCACATTGTTTCCAAACAGTAAGAGGTTCGCAAGGTATCACCTAGGTCATTTGGATAAAGATAAGATTCATAAGATTGAAATACTCCCTGGAGCGTTTATGTTATTACGTAAAGAAGCTCTGGATAAAGTTGGACTTCTTGATGAAGCGTTTTTCATGTACGGCGAAGATATTGATCTGAGCTACAGAATAATTAAGGAAGGATATTCTAACTATTATTATCCTGAAACACGAATTATTCATTATAAGGGAGAAAGTACAAAGAAGGGTAGCGTTAATTATGTACTCGTATTTTACAATGCAATGGTAATCTTTGCAAAAAAGCACTTCACTCAAAAAAATGCTAAACTTTTTACTTTTCTAATAAACATTGCGATATATTTCCGTGCTACAATAGCTTTATTAACAAGACTTTGGGGGCAATTAATACTACCATTACTTGATTTTATTGCCTTGCTTTCCGGTACTATACTAATAAAAGAATTGTGGGAAAGAACACAGATATATACCGAGGGAGGAGATTATCCAGTGGAACTTATATATTACCTGATCCCTTCATATGTTATTATTTGGTTGCTATCTGTCTACTTTGCAGGCGGCTACGATCGGCCAATTAGAATAAAGAAATCAATTGTCGGACTGGTTTCAGGTACTATTTTCATTTTGGTTCTGTATGCTTTATTACCCGAAAGTCTAAGGTTTTCAAGAGCTCTAATAATACTTAGTACATTTTGGGGGATATTACTTCTTCCTGCCATGAGACTTGCGCTTTATTACCTTAATGTCAGCTGGATACAAATAGGTGATAATGTAAGTAAACGTTTTATTGTTATTGGTGATACTGATGAAGCTCATCGTGTGAAAACACTGCTACAAAAGTCATATGTTAAACCAGAATTTATAGGGCTTGTAAGTACACACGACAAAATACCGCATAATAGTGACTTTCTTGGTGTAATATCTCAAGCAGTAGATATAATTAGGATTTATAATATTGATGAAGTTATTTTCTGTTCTAAAAATATTACCCATCAGCTTATAATTGATAAGATGACCGAATGGCAAGTAACCCAGGTCGACTTTAAAATTGCACCAGAGGATAGCCTGTCTATCATTGGAAGTAATTCGATCCACACTCGTGGTGATTTGTATACGGTTGATATTAATGCTGTTGATAAGATTGAGAATCGTAGAAATAAGCGTTTATTGGATATTTTCCTAAGTACTTTTTTCATAGTACTTGCTCCATTTCTAATCTTTATAGAGAAAAGACCGTTAGGGTTTATTGGTAATATGTTCAAAGTGCTGTGGGGCTCCAGAAGCTTAGTTGGATATTATCAACTTGAAAAACAACTTCCACAATTACCAAAAATTCGAAAAGGAATTCTAAGCCCTGTGGATTCTTTAAAACTTAGAACTCCAGATAATGAAATCATTGCACAATTGAATTTACTCTATGCAAGAGATTACAATCTTTGGAAAGATATAAATATTATCTTTTTTGCATTTAGAGAAATGGGCAAGTAGAAGGTATTAACTAATACAAAACAGGCATGCAACTTCAATACGTAACTAATTACAAATCAATATTATTGTTACTGGTATTGTTTTTCTCTTCTCATTCCATATTACTAGCCCAACAATACGATCTTACTTCAAGCAATAAAAAAGCAAAGAAGCTGTATAATCTTGCTATCAGTAATTATTCCAATAATAACTATGGAGGTGCTTTAACAAGTCTAGACAAATCAGTGGAAGAAGATCCTGATTTCATAGAGGCTTGGATGTTAATGGGAGATATTTACTCTGATCTTGAGAGTTATGAAGAGGCAATAACTGCTTATGAATCTGCATTATCCATTGATTCATCATTTTTTCCACCTGTTTATTATTTCTTGGGAAATATCTACTATGAATATGGTAATTACTCGAACTCAGTTGCAAGTCTTACTAAGCTACTAGAGTTTGAAGGTATTTCAGATGATATTAGATCATTGGCAACTGCTAAGTTGGATATTGCAATGATATCAAAACTAATCGTTGAAAACCCTGTTGGAAATGAGCCCAAAAATATTGGACCTGAGATAAATACCGACAACGACGAGTATATAAACTATGTTAATACAGATTTCGACTTGCTAATGCTTACAAAACGATCTAAACAAATATCTCAAGGAGCATCTATGAGGTACAAGGAGGCTTTATATACATCCGAATATATTGACACAACATGGACTAAACCTAGGTTAGTAGAACTTCCTTGGCGGGAGGATGATCTAAATATGGGCACCATTAACTTTAGTACCGATGGACAAACTATGTTTTTTACGGGTTGCTATTGGCCAATTGGTTATGGGGGATGCGATATATATGTAAGTAAAGGTGCAGGATCCACTTGGTTACTCCCAAGTAACATTGGTAGAACAATTAACACAGGTACTTGGGAATCACAACCAGTGATTTCATCAGATAGTAAAAGACTATTTTTTGCATCCAAGCGACCAGGAGGAAAAGGTGGATCTGATATTTGGATGTCGATTAAGCTTAAAAACAATAATTGGAGTCCACCAATAAACCTCGGAGATAGTATTAATACATCAAAAGATGAGATGGCACCATTTCTTCATGCTGATGGAAATACATTGTTCTTTGCTTCCACAGGACATCCAGGACTTGGTGGCTATGATTTATTTGTTTCCAGATCAGATGAACTGGGTCGTTGGTCAAAGGCCGAGAATATAGGTTTTCCCACAAATTCAAAATACAATGAAATAAATATCTTTAGTAGTATTGATGGAAGCAGGAGTTGGATTTCCAGTGACAGGGAAGGGGGATATGGCAGTTATGATATCTATGATTTCGAAAATTATGATATAATACAACCTAAAAAGTTAATGTATGTTGAAGGTCTGGTTGTTGACAAAGAAACTGGTAAACCACTGAAATCCAAGATTGAAATCACCAATTTAAGCACTGCTGAATTGATAAATACTACTTTTTCAGATTCAATTAGTGGCAACTTTTTGATTGTGCTTTTTCCTGGAATTGATTATGCGTTCAATATTACTAAAACTGGCTATTTATTTCATTCTGAAAACATAAACTTAAAAGATACGATTAACAACGAATCAGTTAAAAAGCAATTTGAGCTTTCACCATTTAAATCAGGAAGTCAGTTTGTAATGAATAACATCTTTTTTGAGTTTAATAAACATACTCTACTGCCCTCTTCGTATGTTGAATTGGAGAAACTTATTAGCTCCATCAATGAAAACCCAAGTTACAATATAGAGATAATAGGTCATACTGACAATATTGGTTCCCAAAGCTATAATTTGGATCTCTCAGAGAAAAGAGCAAAAGCAGTAGGCGAGTACCTTGTACGCAAAGGCATTTCAGAAAGCAGACTAACATATAAAGCAAAAGGCTCAAGCGAACCACTCGCTACAAATGATACCGAAGAAGGTCGAACGCAGAATAGGCGCACAGAAGTTAGGGTTCGATAGGTTATTTGGTCTTTAGTTTTTAGGAAAGAAGGATTTACGAAATAGGATATATGATTTGGGATTTTTGATCTAGCAATTAGTCATATCCCATTCTGAGATTGCTTCGCTCGCAAATAAACGATATCATACATTTAACTGTATCATTAAATCATTGTATCATTCTGTCATTGCCCTTCATTGCATAAAAAAAGCCTGTTAGTATAAATACCAACAGGCTCTTTTAGTGTCTGAAAAACATTACTATTTTTCAGTCTTAGCTTCATCTTTTTTGGTGTCAGCTACTTCTTCTTTAACTTCATCTGCAGGTTTTTCCTCTTTAACTTCAGCCACAGGTTCTTCAACCTTAACTTCAGCTACAGGTTTTTCCTCTTTAACTTCAGCTACCGGTTCTTCAACCTTAACTTCAGCTACAGGTTCTTCAACTGCTGGTGCTGCTGCTGCGGCGGCAGCTTCTTCTGCTGCTGCTTTTGCTGCGGCTGCTTCTTGCACTGCTTTTACCTTAGCGTCAATTATTGCTGCTTTTTGCTTAGCATATACAGCAGCTCTCTCTTCGTTAACTTGAACTTCTGCATCATGTGCAGCTTTTTTCTCTTCACGAAGTTTTTCATCAATACCTGATCTTGAAGCAGCAATTTTTGCTTCCTTCTCATCAAGCCATTTTTGAAATTTTGCTTCAGCTTCAGCTTCTGTTAGAGCACCTTTAATAACACCTTTTAACAGGTGACTCTTATGCATTACCCCTTTATGGGATAATATTGCTCTTGCTGTGTCAGTAGGCGAAGCACCTTTCATAATCCAGTCTAACGCTTTGTCGAAATCTAATTCGATCTCGGCAGGGTTAGAAATTGGATTATATGTGCCAATCTTCTCAATAAATCTTCCATCTCTAGGTGCACGACCATCAGCTACTACGATATGGTAAAAAGCTCTGTGAGTTTTACCATGACGTGATAATCTAATCTTTGTTGGCATAACTATTTAATAATTAAGTTGATAATAATTTTAAAAAACGGCTGCAAAGATGCGATATATTTTTCTAATAAAAAACATATTTTTTAAAAATATTTGGCTTTTGCATTGAATACCAGAACATTTTTGGCGAAATTAATGAAATGGATACCATTTCTGATATTAGTAGCTCCTAATTTTGAAGATTAGGAGCTTCAATAGAAATACAAAATAATTCCTGCTTTTCTACATTTTGGCATTTTACAAATCACTTAATCTCCATTCAAACATTAAGATACTTTAACGTTTTCAACTACCAACATTTAGCTTATCTTTGCATCCGTTTTCAATAATTATGAGAAACAATGCTTTCGGATAGTAAAATACTAGAAATAAAACAATTACTCACACAGCAAAAGAGGATTGTTATCACATCACATACCAACCCCGACGGTGATGCAATTGGATCCTCACTTGCAATGTACCACTATCTTAAAAAGCTGGGCAACGATGTACAGATGTTAGTCCCCAACAGTTTTCCTGACTTTTATAGTTGGCTTCCTGATACAGACAAAATTGTCATTTACGATAAACAGTCAAAATATGCCCAGAAGCTTCTTCGGGAAGCTGATATAATATTTTCACTTGATTATAATGCTCTTCACAGGCTTGGTTCGCTACATGAAATAGTTAGAGCAACCACCTGTACTCGAATTTTGATAGACCATCATATAGATCCTGAAACTGAGTCTTTTAATTATTGTTATTCCACAACTGACACATCGTCTACCGGTGAATTAGTTTACGATTTTATAACTATGCTTGGGCATGAGGACATAATCGATAAAAAAACAGGAGAAGCAATATACACAGGAATTGTAACAGATACTGGTTCATTTAGTTTCTCATGTAACAGACCAAATACCTATATAATTACTTCAAAATTGGTGTCGCTTGGTGTTGATGCACAGAAAATCCATAAGCTGATCTATGATACGTTTTCTGAAAATAGATTGCGACTGCTGGGCCATGCCATAAGTAATAGAATGATTGTTTGGAAAGAACTTCATACAGCACTGATATATTTAAACAAAAGTGATTTAGCTAATTTCAACTATCAGGTTGGTGATACCGAAGGAATGGTAAACTATCCGCTTTCAATGAATGATGTTAATATGTCTTTGTTAATTACTGAAAAAGACAACTTATTGAGGCTGTCATTTCGGTCCAAAGGTAATTTCTCTGTGAATGATCTCAGTCGTGCTCATTTTAATGGAGGAGGACATAAAAATGCTGCCGGTGGGAAATCAACAGAAAGTATTGATGAGCTAATCGACAGGCTAAAATCAATTCTTCAGGATTATAAAGAAGACCTAAATTATACCATTACACTTTAATGCATTTCAAGTTAGTCATACCACTACTTTTGTTTATGACATTTCTCATAATGAGTTGCGATAATGACAATTCATATAGGAATAATACAGATAAGAAACATGGTAAAGATCAGCAAGAAAAAGAATCATTAATTAAGGTGAATCGATATCTTGTGAATTCAGAAAACACTGAGATTGACAATTACA
This sequence comes from uncultured Bacteroidota bacterium, assembly GCA_937901015.1. Lineage (GTDB taxonomy): Bacteria > Bacteroidota > Bacteroidia > Bacteroidales > F082. The sequence continues at coordinate 12,532 of CALCGQ010000233.1, forward strand.
TTAACCGTCACAAACTTGAGGTAACCAAAACAGGATCAGGGCTTAAGTATCAAATTGTCAAGCATGGAGATGGTGAAAAAGCAGTAACTGGTAAGATAGTAACAATCGAATACATTGTGAAGCTAATAACGGGTGATGTAATTTATTCCTCCAAAGAAAACGGACCTTTATCATTTAAGGTAGGTCATGGAGGAGTTGAGACCGGACTTGAAGAAGCAATATTACAAATGAGAATGGGGGACGAGGCAATAATTATCATACCTTCGCACCTTGGTTATGGATTGTTGGGAGATGGTAATAAAATACCACAGAGATCAACAATTATTTATGAAATAGAATTTACTAACATTAATTAATTTATAAAATAAAATGAAAAAAACGATTTTAATAATTGCGGTTATGTTCATTGCTGCAGGAACTATTTTCGTGTCGTGTGATTCGAAAAAAGGAGCTTTTGATGGATTTGATCAAACAGCCGATGGTCTATATTACAAATTTCATGTTGACAATGATGACACTCTATTTCCAAAATTAGGTGATTATATTACAATTGATATGATCTATGCAACAGAAGACACCGTAATTTTTGATAGCAAAGATTTACCACAAGTAATGAAATTGCCAATGGTTGAATCTAGCTACAAAGGGGATATATATGATGGTATTGCATTAATGAATATTGGTGATAGTACTACCTTTATATGCAATGCAGACTCTGTATTCACTAAATTATTCAGAATGCCATCTGTACCACCTGAATTTGATTCTGTTGAGAATATTTATTTTCACATTAAATTAAATGCAATCGAATCATTGGAAGAAGTACAAGCAGCGCAGGAAGCTGAATTAAAGGTTCTTAAAAATGAAGAAGCTTCAAAACGTTATGCATATTTAGAAGATAAATACCCAGATGCGCAACCAGTTGCAAGTGGACTATACTACATTGAATCCAAAGAAGGAACTGGTAATTCACCAGAATCTGGAAAAACTGTTTCGGTGAATTATAAAGGAATGTTTCTAGATGGTACAGTTTTCGACAGTTCATTTGATAGAAATCAACCCATTGAGTTTGTTCTTGGTCAAGGACAAGTTATTAAGGGTTGGGACGAAGGCATCGCTATGATGAGAGAAGGTGGATCAGCAATTCTTGTTATACCTTCAGATCTTGCATATGGTCCTCAAGGCAGATCAAGTATTCCTCCATTCTCCACTTTGGTTTTTGAAGTTGAATTGCTTGAAGTTAAGTAGTTTATAGACTATTAAACTAATGCATAATCATTAACAAGTATAAAAAAAACATGAAAAATATTCTTTTTTCAATTACCGTGGTGATAGCATTCGCCGCGGTAATTTTTTCTTGTAGCAATAGCAAGTTAGACAGTTATACTGAGTCAGAAAATGGAACTCTTTTTAAAGTTTATTATCGTGGAAATGATTCTGTCTTAGCTATTGAATCAGATATTGTTAAGGTAAATCTTAGCTATAGGATTGATGATAGCGTATTATTTAACAGTGCGGATACCGAAGAGGGTAGCATGATATTCCCCATTACTAGTCCGTTATTTAAAGGAGATTTGTATGATGCTTTAAAGCTTATGGGTACGGGTGATTCAATATCATTTGCTGTTGTTGCCGATTCTTTTTATCTTAAAACTGCTGCTCTTAAAAAGCTGCCTGAATCCATTGAATCTGGCAGTTATGTTTATTATGATTTAAAAATGCTCGAACATCTAACACCAGACCAGTGGCAGGAAGAACGTGAGAAAATATGGTTGGAACAAAGCAAAGAAGAAAAAGTTCTACTTCAGAATTACCTGAACGACAACAATATATATACTGACCCAACAAGTACTGGATTATACTTTATTTCCGAGAAAAAGGGTAGGGGAGCATACCCCGATACCGGAGATATGTGTCAGGTTCATATTAGTGTTAAAGAACTTCTTAGTGATGATCTGCTATATACAAATTTTGGAGACAGACCTCTTGATGTTGAATATGGAAAAGGATTCGACACGGAAGGTTTTAGAGAAGGACTTGGCTTATTACAACCTGGTGGCAAAGCAACATTAATAGTACCTTCATGGATAGGAGTCGGTAAGTCGGGTAGAGAGGTTGTTGCTCCATATACAACATTAGTTTACGAAGTTGAGCTACTGGCAATAAGAACCTTGGAAGAAGTTAATATTGACAGAGCCGCGTACAAGAAGCAAAAAGAAGAAGAAAAAGAAGCGCTAAGGATAAGCGAACCTTCTAGATTAGCTGAATACATAAGCCATAATAACATAACAATTGAACCACTCGAATCCGGTTTATACTTTAAAGAGCTTGTTCCCGGATCAGGTGATCATCCAGTGGATGGAAATACCGTTACCATAGAGTACATCCATTACGATTTAGATGGTACTATTCTTCAGTCATCTTATGAAGACAATACTCCCTTTACATACATGGTTGGAACAGGAGCCGTTATTAAAGGTTGGGAAGAGGCAGTTAAGTTAATGCGCAATGGAGGTAAAGCTTGGATGTTGCTACCATCAAGTATTGGATATGGTGATTATCAGCGAATTGCAGCCGTAAAACCATATTCTCCTATCGTATTTGAATTGGAAATCACAGATTTGAAGAAATAAACTAATTAACAACTTCTCAACAACAATCATTATATCTTAAAAAAAGTCTTAGTTTTAGTATCTAATTCAGGATTTTTTGTTATAGTCTACTGTATAGCAATTACTTAGTCTATTACTAATCAACTAAAACTATAATTATGGGTGGCTTTTTTGGAACAATTTCTCAAAATGATTGTGTTAATGATTTATTTTATGGTACAGATTACAATTCTCATCTTGGTACAAAAAGAGGAGGGATGGCGGTATTCAATTCAACCAACATTCAAAAATCAATTCATAATCTTGAGAACTCGTATTTTAGGACCAAGTTTGAGCCAGACCTTCATAAATACAAAGGCAAGAGTGGGATAGGAGTGATTAGCGATACAGAATCACAGCCAATATTGATAAACTCTCATTTAGGTGAATTTGCAATTGTAACCGTTAGTAAAATTGCAAATATTGATGAACTTACTCAGCGCGCTCTAAAACAACGTCGTCATTTTTCAGAAACTAGTTCTGGTGAAACTAACCCATCAGAGTTAATTGCCATGCTTATTGATGAGGAAAAATCATTTGAAGATGGAATTGAGAATGTTTTTGATAAAATAAAGGGATCATGCTCAATGCTATTGTTAACTGATAAAGGTATTTGGGCTGCGCGTGACAAACTAGGAAGAACTCCAGTATTATTAGGTAAGAAAGATGGTGCTTTTGCTATGAGCTCCGAATCAAGTTCTTTTTCAAACCTTGGTTTTGAAATTGAAAAAGATCTTGGACCTGGTGAGATTTTATTTATAACCGCTGATGGATATGAACAAAAAAGAAAACCAAACAAAGAAATGCAAGTATGTTCATTTTTGTGGGTATATTATGGTTATCCCAGCTCCACATATGAAAATATAAACGTAGAAGAATGTAGATATAAATGCGGTGCTGCCCTAGCGAAAAATGATGATGTAGAAGTTGATTTTGTTTCCGGTGTTCCTGATTCAGGAATTGCCCATGCAATTGGTTATTCGAATCAAAAGCAAATTCCTTATAAAAGAGCATATGTAAAGTATACACCCACATGGCCTAGAAGTTTTATGCCACAAAACCAAGAAGTTAGAGATCTTGTAGCTAAAATGAAACTTATTCCTGTTAAGTCCATTATTAAAGGAAAAAAGATTGTTTTTTGTGATGATTCAATCGTAAGAGGCACTCAGTTTAAAGATAATGTTCAGATACTTCATGAATATGGTGCAGAAGAAGTTCATATACGTACAGCTTGTCCAACATTAATATTTCCATGTGAATTTCTAAATTTTTCAAGATCTAGATCAACACTCGATCTTGCTGGTAGAAAAGCGATCAAAGAAATAGAGGGTCGAGAAGACAAGTACTTAGATGAATATGCCACACCTGGTACAGACAGATATCATGCAATGATTGAGAAAATCCGACAAAGAATTGATGTGGACACATTACAGTTTCAACATTTAAGTGATCTCGTGGAAGCCATCGGACTACCAAAAGAAAAACTTTGTACGCACTGTTGGGATGGTTCTAGTAGGTTTTAGGTAAAGCTTTAATATGGAAGTGGTTTTGCTTTTACTTATGGTACGGAGATAACAACTTTAATCCACCGCATTAAATACGACAAGTATTTGTTATTTTATAGTATAACATGCTTATTGTTAATCTTTGCATGAGCAATAATGTATTCTTATAGATATCAAAATACCGCAACTCAAAATGTCCTATAATATATATTATGTTAAATAGAACTGTTAAAAATATAGGGAAGAGTGAATATACTCTTCCCCATTATAATACTTTTCCAAAGTTTAGAACTTTGGAAAAGTATTACTAAATATCTATTCTCCCATTAGTTCTTTAATCTTATCATTCATCTTTAAGTTAGCATATGCTTCCTTTAAGGCTTGAATTACAATCTTATCGTTTGGATCTAACTCAAGTGATTTCTCTAAATAAGGAAGCGCTTCTTTTAACTGAGTATCTCCTTCTTCTTTAAGTTTGTTATACTTTTCAGTTTCTTCATAAGGAAGATTATTTGCCTCATTAAAAAGAACGGCAGCACGATTAACATAGATTGCACCAATATTAAAAATAACATCTCTGAAATCAGGATCGATTTCAATAGCTTTCTTATAATAAACTATAGCGTTATCTGGATCATTATTGTTCTCATAAGTTTGACCAAGTACCCTGTATAAGTTTTGATTTGAAGGATCCGCATCAATGGATTCCTTTAAACTAGCAATTAGCTTGTCATTTTCACCGGTCTCAAGATATAGTTGTGCTTCTTCAAGTTGCAATCTACTCTCTTCAGGAAATACTTCTCTCCCTTGTGCTAGAACCTCAAATGCTCGTGTTGTGTCACCCATTTGTTTTTCAGCTTTTGCATAATAGATATACAAACCTGGATCTTTATAACCGGCTTCAACACATTTACTTAGGTATTCTGAAGCAAGTTCTGATTGCTCAGAATATACTGCACTCATACCAACATTATAAGCAGCAACAGTATCAAACCTGCCATCTAACTCAGCTATTTCAAAAGCTTTTTTAAAGTTAAGAATTGCAACGTCATAGTCCTTATTTTGAAAACCATTTGCACCCTTTTGGTAAAAGATATTTGTTAAAAACATAAGATGGTTTGCAACTTCATTTTTATACTTCTTTTTAGTATCAAGACTTACACATTTTTCAAATGACTCCAAAGAAACTTCTGCGGCATTTGCGGACAAAGCTTTAACTTCAGGCATTGTATCTATGGCGATATTATAATAAATCATCCCTCTGTACAACCAAGTTTTAGCATCAATTTCTGTTTTTGGATGTTTGATAGCTTCATCAATGGCCAACATTGCTTTTTCCAATTGCTTATTTTGTAGATACATATATGCACTTGTCCTCTTATTACTTTGTGCGAAAATACTTGTACTTATAAATAAGCCTAATGCAATTAAAATCAGTAACTTTTTCATGATTCAATGTTTTTATGTGTGGCAAATATTAATGCTCATCCACCAAATTTATGCCACAATCTAATTTTTAATAAATTTTATATAATTATTCTTCTATTTGATCCTCTTCGGTTTCATTATCTATATCTTCGGATGTCTCGTTACCATCTATATCTTCGGATGTCTCAAGTCCATCAACAACTTCAGTGATATCCAAATCATCCTCATCATCCATATTCTCAACTTTCGCAACAGCAGCAATTTCATCACCATCATCAATTCTGATTAGCCTCACCCCTTGTGTTGCTCTTCCCATTACACGTAGATCCTTAGCTGCCATTCTAATTGTGATTCCTGATTTATTAATAATCATCAAATCATCATCGTCAGTTACGTTCTTGATGGATATTAACTGACCCGTTTTATCAGTAATATTCAGAGTTTTTACTCCTTTACCACCACGATTAGTTATCCTGTAATCATCTATTTCTGAACGCTTTCCATAACCTTTCTCACTAACAACAAGTATTGTAGATTCAGTTCCTTCGACGCAGATCATACCTATTACTTCATCCTTAGCATGGCCTAGTGTAATACCACGAACTCCTGCAGCATTACGTCCCATTGCCCTAACTTTCTCTTCTTCAAATCTCACAGTTTTGCCAGATTTAACAGCCAATAGGACATTATTTTTACCATTAGTTAATTTTGCTTCTAGCAACTCATCACCTTCTCTTATGGTAATTGCGTTTATACCATTTTGACGTGGACGGGAATAGGATTCAAGTGAAGTCTTCTTTATTACTCCTTTCTTAGTTGCGAGGACAATAAAGTTACTATTAATGTATTCTTCATCCTTAAGATCCTTTGTATTAATAATTGCTTTGACCTTATCATCAGGACTAATATTAATAAGATTCTGTATTGCTCTTCCTTTTGAAGTTTTAGTACCTTCTGGAATTTCAAAAACTCTCATCCAGAACACCTTACCTCGCTCAGTAAAGAACAACATGTAATTATGGTTTGTGGCAACAAACATATGCTCTAGGAAATCTTCATTACGTGTGTTACTTCCTTTTGAGCCACGCCCTCCCCTTCTCTGTTGACGATACTCAGTTAATGGAGTACGTTTAATATAACCCATATGAGATATTGTGATAACAACCTGCTCATCTGGGATTAAATCTTCCATACTAATGTCTTCAGCAGTATAAACTATCTGAGATCTTCTTTCGTCGCCGTATAGTTCTTTTATTCTAACAAGCTCTTCTCTCGCTATTTCCATTCTTAACTCAAAACTTGCCAAAATAGCTTTAAGCCTAGTGATTAGCTCCTGAAGTTCTTCGTAATCTCTTTTAATCTTATCTCTTTCAAGACCAGTAAGTTTCTGCAATCTCATATCAAGAATTGCACGTGCCTGAAGCTCAGACAATCCAAACTCTGTAATTAAACCATTTCTGGCCTCTTCAGGAGTTTGTGATGCTCTTATTAAAGAAATTACAGCATCAAGATTATCTAGGGCAATCAATAAACCTTCAAGAATATGTGCTTTCTTTTCTGCTTCCTTTAATTCATATTGTGTACGACGTGTAATTACTTCATGTCGATGTTCAACAAAATAATGGATGAGATCTTTCAGATTCAGCATTTTTGGTCTGCCATTCACCAAAGCGATATTATTCACGCTAAATGAGCTTTGCAGTGCTGTTAACTGATATAATTTATTCATCACAATGTTCGGAATAGCATCTCGTTTGAGGTCATAAACGATCCTCATTCCATTTCTATCCGACTCATCATTTATATCACTAATACCTTCTATCTTTTTATCATTTATCAGATCAGCTGTTTTACGAATCATTTCAGCTTTGTTTACCTGATAAGGGATTGATGTAGCAATCAATCTCTCTCTACCGCTAGAGGTTTCTTCTATGGTTACTTCTCCACGCATCATAACGCGGCCACGGCCAGTTTCAAATGCATTTATTACGCCTTCATAGCCGTAAATAATACCTCCCGTTGGAAAATCAGGAGCCTGAACTATTTTAATCAGTTCACTTATTTCTATTTCGTTATTATCGATGTATGCAAGAGTTCCATCAATAACCTGTGTTAAGTTATGCGGGGCCATATTGGTAGCCATACCAACAGCAATACCAGATGCACCATTAACAAGCAAATTTGGAAATTGAGTTGGAAGTACCGTTGGTTCTTTTATACTATCATCAAAGTTTAATTGATGATCAACAGTGTCTTTCTCAATATCAACCAGCATTTCTTCTGCAATCTTACGCAAACGAACCTCTGTATAACGCATTGCCGCCGGGTTATCACCATCGATGGATCCAAAGTTTCCTTGTCCTTGAACAAGAGGATATCTTAATGACCATTCCTGTGCCATACGAACCATTGAATCATAAACGGATGTATCACCATGTGGATGATATTTACCGAGCACCTCCCCTACTATTCTTGCAGATTTTTTATAGGGTCTAGTTGATGTTACACCTATTTCGTGCATTCCAAAAAGGACTCTTCTGTGAACAGGTTTTAATCCATCACGAACATCAGGAAGCGCACGTGAAACAATAACCGACATTGAATAATCAATGTAGGCAGATTTCATCTGGTTCTCAATATTTACTTTAATAATTCTTTCTCCGTCAAATACATTTTCCATGTAATAC